>JBHHVO010000021.1:0-16770 GCA_046754365.1 Phycisphaerae bacterium
GACGCACGGCGGATGCTCGTCGACGGGCGGCTGCGCGACGGCAAGACGATGGCCGTGCTCGGCATGTTTCTCGTGACACGCGACGCGCGATGAGCGCCCCGGCGGGCGAGAACGCCCCCGGGACGCGAGCGCCTCCGGGGCCGCCGCGTTGGCGTGCTGGACGTGTCGATTCAGCGTCCGTCCGTGAGGCCCCTCCCCGGCGATCGGGGTTCGGAAAAACGTGGTTGGCATCGGTTTCAGGACGCCCGCTCGGGCAACAAGACTTGCGGTGCGGGCGCCCGATTTCGCGCGCGACAGCGAATCGGTTCATCGCAATGGGATGACCACTTATGGGCTGGCAGGATCGTGACTATGCGTCACCACGCGGGTACGCGTACGGCCCGGTAGGGGGCTCGCGCGGTGGGCTGCTGGGCGGGCGCAGCATCGTGACGGTGTTGATCGGCATCAATGCCGTCGTGTATGTCCTCGGCGCGATGTCGCCGGCCGTGGACCGCTGGCTCACCGGCTACGAAACGATCTCTCCGATGGGTGTGCTGACGCTCCACTTTGGCGTCGCCGAGCTCCGCGCCGTGTCGGTCCTCCACGGTCAAGTGTGGCGCCTCATCACGGCGCAATACCTCCACGCCGGCACGTGGCACCTGCTGTTCAACATGATCGCGCTGCATTTCCTCGGGCGTCCGCTGGAACGCATGTGGTCCCCGCGGAAGTTCTTCACGATCTACACCGTGTCCGGACTCGCGGGCAACGTCTTTTACACCGTGCTGGGCGCCACCGAGGTGATTCACCCCGTTACCGCGGCGATCGGCGCATCCGGCTGTATCTACGGGCTCCTCGGCATCGTTGCGGTGCTGTTTCCGACGGCGACCGTCTACGTTTACATGCTCTTCCCAATTCGGATCCGCACGGCGGCGATGATCTTCGGCGGCATCGCGTTCTTCACCGTGCTGCAGCGCGGCGAGAACTACGGCGGCGAGGCGTGCCACCTGGCCGGCCTCGTATTCGGCGTGTGGTGGGCGGTGAAGGGCGATCGGTGGTGGGCGTTGCAGGGGCGCGACCTTTGGGCGCGGTACCGGCCGGGAAGCGGGCGACGCGCCGTCGGACGCGGTTCGGTCGCGTCGCCGGGCGGGTTCGTGGCGTCGGTGACCCAGCACCGGGCCGACGCCGCGACGATCGACCGGATCCTGCGCAAAGTGCATGACGGCGGCATCCATACGTTGACGGATGCGGAAAAGTGCGCGCTCCGCGACGCGACAGACCGGGAGCGCCGGCGAAACGCCGGGGCCGACCGCGTCGACCGTCTCTGACGCGCCGATGCCGGCGGGGCGGCCGGTCCGGATCGCGTCGGTTCATACGTAACGGTGCCGGCGCCCGGGGGCGCCCGTGACGCGGGGTGCTTGCACTGCGTCCTGGAAGCCCATCCCTGACGGTCGCGGTTTGGAAACAAGCCTGGCGGGCGTCGGTCTTATGACACACGCTTACGGTTTCGCGCTCGGTGATGGCAAGGTACGGCGGGTTTTCTGAGAATCCGATACACTGGTCGTTCAAGGTTGGCCGGCTGTTCGGTATCGACGTCCGGGTGCACGTGGCGTTCGTGCTCTGCGCGGTGTGGTTGCTAAGCCGTGAGATCGCGCATGCCCGGTCGGTGGGCCCGGACTGGTCCCTAGCGCACGTCATGGTCGCCGCGCTCGCGCTCGAGCTGATCCTGTTCTTCATCGTGCTCGTGCACGAGTTCGGGCACTGCTTCGGCGCGCGCTACGTCGGTGGCGACGCCGACGCCATCCTGCTCTGGCCGCTCGGCGGGCTGGCCACCGTCGATCCCCCGCACAACCCCCACGCGCATATGATCACGACCGTCGCGGGGCCGATGGTCAACGTCGTGTTCTGCGCGATCAGCAGCGTGGCCCTCGTCTCGTGGACCGGGCGGCTCGGCGCGGTCCCGTGGAACCCGCTCTACCCGATGACGCCGGTGGACCCGGCGGTCTACCCCACCGTGGCGCAGGCGTGGGTCATGCGGTTTTACGGTGTCAGCTACGTGCTGCTGCTGTTCAACCTGCTGCCGGTGTTTCCGTTCGACGGCGGGCGGATGCTCCACGCATGGCTTTGGCGCCGCAAGGGCTACGCCCAGGCCATGATGACTGCAACGAGTGTCGGCATGGTCGGCGCGGTCGTGCTCTTTCTCTTCGGTCTGTTCACCGAGGAAAACCTGTTGCTGCTCATGATCGCCGTGTTCGGCTACGTCAACTGCTGGCAGGTCCGGCGTCAGCTCACGCAAGACTCGTGGGCTGGTACCGGATCGGGCGAAGCGTGGCTGGGGGGATCCGGCCAGTTTGACGACGAGCGGGAACACGGGCGCCGCCCCGGGTTCATGCAGCGCCGCCGTGCGCGGCGGGCGGCGGCGAAGGCGGCGGCGGCGCGGCTGCGCGAGGAATTGCACGAGCAGCGTGTCGAGGCCGCACTGCGCAAGGTCTCCGAGTCGGGGCTCGACGCACTCACGCCCGGAGAGCGCCGCTTGCTGGAGGAGGAAACCCGGCGCCGCAGAACGCGCAATGAGGATCCGGTATGACATCATTGTGCGCCCGCTGTGACGCGAGCGCAACCACGCTGAGGACCCCGCCACCTGATATGTCTTCCGAAACGGCGTGGCGCTGGTACCATAACACGCTGCGGGACCACGGCGATACCGCGCACCGCGGCACGGCCGCGATGTCGCGCGACGCGGCCGTGTAGGGCCCACGACGACACCGCCGCGACGTCGCACAGCGCAGCGCCCGCGCGACGCCGCACTGCGCACTACGACTTCCACGACGGAGCCACATCACGATGATCGCGGCGGTGACGGCGGAACACAAGATCATCTCGAAGCTGCTGGATGACGGCCTGCTCAACCGGTCGCAACTACACCAGTTCCGGTTGGAAGCCGAGATCGACGGCGTACCGCTCGTCGACGCGCTGCAGACCAATGATGTCATCAGCGATGCGGACGTCGCCAAGGCGTACGCGGACATGAGCGGTCTGAGGTACGTCGATCTCACGCGCCGGAGCCCGTCGCGGGCGTGGGCGCTCACGCTGCCGGAGAACATCGCACGCCGAAAACAGTGCATCGTTTTCGGTGAGGTCCAGGGGCAGCTCGTGGCCGCCGTCGTCGACCCGGTCGACCCGAGCATTCGCGCGGCCGTCGCGTCACGGTTCGACCGCCCGGTACAATTCGTCGTGAGCCCGCGGTATCAGATCCTCGAAGCGCTGGACGCGATCTACGGCGACGCCCGGTCCAAGGGCGCCCGGATGGCCGATGCGTTGCCGCTCGCCACCCAGGTCGCGACCGTGTCCGCGACCGGCCTCAATGTCGTCGAACAGTTCGACAGCGTCATCGACGAGGCCGTCGACCGCCGCGCGAGCGACATCCACATCGAACACGAGCACGACCGGCTCCGCGTCCGGTTCCGCATCGACGGTCGGCTTATCGAAGCGCGGGCCTACCCGCTCGAAGCCGCCGCGCAGATTGTCTCCCGGGTCAAGGTGCTGGCCGGCATGGACATCACCGAGCGCCGCCGCCCACAGGATGGCCGCCTGAGCCACAAAAGCTTCGAACAGGAGATAGACGTCCGTGTCGCGATCATCCCCACCGCCCGCGGCGAGCGCGTCACGCTGCGCCTGCTCGCCCAGGACCGATCCCGGCTCACGCTCGAGCGTCTCGGCATGGGGCCCGAGGTGCGGCAGGCGTTCGAGCGGCTGATTCGCCGGCCGCACGGCATCATCCTGCTCACCGGTCCGACGGGCAGCGGCAAGTCCACCACGCTCTACGGTGCGCTGCAGTGCATCAACGACATCGACAAGCACGTCATCACGGTCGAGGACCCGGTCGAGTACGACATCGCCGGCGTCAACCAGGTCCCCGTGGACGCCGAGTACGGCGTATCGTTCTCCGCGGCGCTGCGGAGCATCCTCCGCCATGACCCGGACGTCATCATGGTCGGTGAGATCCGCGACGAGGAGACCGCCCACCTGGCGATCGAAGCCGCGCTGACCGGGCACCTCGTGTTCGCGACGCTGCACACGAATTCGGCCGTCGGCGCCGTCACGCGGCTGCTGGACATGGGGTGCGAGCCGTATCTCGTGGCGAGCGCCCTCATCGGCGTGATGGCCCAACGGCTCGTCCGGAAGATCTGCGTGAACTGCCGGCGCGCGTATGAGGCCAACGCGACCGAGCGCGGCATCCTCGGCGTGCCCGAGGATCGATCCCATGTGGAGCTCTACCGCGGCACGGGTTGCTCGCGGTGTCTGCGGAGCGGGTACTACGACCGCGTGGGCGTGTTCGAGTTCGTCGGGTTCGATTCCGGGCTCGCCCAGCTCTGCATGCAGCGGGCGTCCACCGAGGCCCTGTTCGACCACGCCGTCAAGCATGGCGCGATCACGCTGCGCGACGACGCGATCGACAAGGTCCGTGCCGGGCTCACGACGCTCGAAGAGGCGCTCCGCGTCGCCGTACAGGCCGCATAACCCGAACGCCGCGACCCCCTTCCGAGCGCCGAGCGCAAGCGCGCGGGGTCGTCCAGCCCGGGTGCCCCACATGCGCCTGGAAGTAAGGGAGCAGAGGGCGGGTGTGCCACCTCCCGCTGGACGGGGGGGCGCCGATGACCGTGCGCCGATGACATCAGCCCGCGCGCGCGACCACGTCATCGTTTCGCCACCAGCATCCGCGTGCTCCGGATGTCCCGAAGGACAAGGGCCACCCCACCGGGCAGCCGGTGGGCCGCCGTACGCCCATGCAACGCAACCCCCTGCCAACACAAACGTTACGACCACACTACCGAGAGCAATACGGCCCCGACGCCGGTGTTCCTCACACCCGGGGGTTGACGACGCCCGGGCGAAACCATATAAGTGGATGTTGTTATCCAGAAGAAGAGCACCGGCGCTCATGATGTCGCATACGGCCGAATACGCCCTTCGCGCGGTGGTGTGGCTCGCCCATGAAGCCGACCACGTCGCCACCGCCCAGGCGATTGCCGAAGCCACCCACGTCCCGGCAGGGTACTTGTCCAAGGTGCTTCAGGTCCTCGGGCGGTCCGATATCGTCCGGTCGCGGCGCGGCATCAACGGCGGCTATACCCTGGCCAAACCGGCCGACACGATGACCGTCCTCGATGTCATTGAGGCCGTGGAGCCGCCAAGACGCGTGAGTCGGTGTCCGCTCGCGTGGCCGTTCGCGCATCCCCGGCGATGCGCTTTGCACAGACACCTCGATGCCGCTGTGTCGGCGTTGGAGCATGCGTTCGGAGACACAACGATCGCGGCGGTCGTGCTCGATGTTCTTCCGGACAAGGCGCGTGACGAAGGTTCCAGCGTACCAGACGAAGAAGGGGACAGACACCATGTCGTCTACGACCACACTAGATCAAGTTGAGGCGGATGTCGGCGAGGTGGCCGGACCGCAGACCGCGACCGGCACCGCGCGGATAGACGCCCCGGCCGAATGGCGCCATCCGCTCACGGGCATCACCCTCGCGTTGTTGACGTTTGAGACGCTCACCGGGCTCGCGATCTATCTGCTGCCGTTTTCCGTGTTCAACCAGTTCGGCGTGCTGTGGCACACGCTTGTCGGCGTGGTGATGCTGGCGCCGGTCGGCTGGTATCTCGGGCGCCACTGGTGGCGCCGGCGTCGGGGGAACTTCAACCACTATCAGTTGTTGGGGTATATCTCGGCGGCGGCGCTGGGCGTGCTCGCGGTGAGCGGTGTCGTGCTGACGTGGCAGGGGCTCTGGTCGGTGCGGATCGGGTATGGCTGGCGCATGACGCACATCGTCTCGGGGCTTGCGCTGCCGTTCTTGCTCGGGGCGCACCTTGTGATCCTGTGGGTTCGGCCGGTGAACGTTGTCGGAGCCGACGCGTTTCGTCGGGCGAAGCGTTCGTTTCTCGCGCAGTGTCTTGGCGGCGCGGTGGTGCTCTTCGCGCTGCACGCCGGGTCGATCGCCCTGTACCGCGAGCCCCCGGTCAACAACGAGTTTCCCAAGGACTACAGTTGGAAGTTCGGCAAGGATCGGCCGTTCGCGCCAAGCCTCGTGCATACCGAGACCGGCTGGGCGTACGACGCGACAACGTTCGCCGGGTCGACGGGTTGCGGCACGTCGGGCTGCCACAGCGACATCCTCGCCGAGTGGCAGCCCTCGGCCCATCGGTATTCGTCGTCGGACGTAGCGTTTCAGGCCGTCCAGCGGCTCATGCTGGACGATACCGGACCGGAATCCACGCGTTATTGCGCGGGCTGCCACGACCCGATCGCGCTCTTCTCCGGCAGCAAGAACGTCAACGTCGAGGGGTTGACGTCGGTCGGCGCCGACGAGGGCGTCTCGTGTATCGTGTGCCACTCGATCGCCCAGACCGACATCCGCGGCAATGCCGACTATACGATTACCCAGCCCGTGCGGTATGTCGGCGAGCGCACGGAAGGCGCGTTTTACAAGGGGCTCAGCGATTTTCTCATCCGCGTGTATCCGGACCACCACAAGACGAGCTTCGCCCGATCGCTCTACAAGTCAGCGGAGTACTGCGCGGCGTGTCACAAGCAGTTCATCGACGAGGAAGTCAATCAGATCGGTTGGGTGCAGCTCCAGAACCAATACGACAACTGGCAGAAGAGCCGCTGGTTCCACGAAGGCGTCCCGGAAAAGACGATCACCTGCCGCGAGTGTCACATGCCGCTTCAGGACTCGACCGATCCCGCCGCGGGCGACGCGGGCGACTACAACCGGTCCATCGCGGACGGCAAGCATCGCTCGCACCGGTTCCTCGCGGCCAACCAGGTCATGCCCGCGCTCATGAAGCTCCCCGGCGCCGAGGAGCACGTGACGCTCACCGAGGCCTGGCTCCGCGGGGAGATCCCGATCCCCGAAATCGCCGATAAGTGGTCCTCCGGACCCGTCATCCGCGTCGACCTGACCGTGCCGGAACGCGTCGGACCCGGCGAAAACGTCGACGTACGCGTCGTCCTCACGAACAACAAGACCGGCCACAGCTTCCCCACCGGGCCGCTCGACATCATTCGTAGCTGGGTCGAGCTCACCGTCACGGACGATCACGATCGCGTCGTGTACGCCTCCGGCAAGCCCGAACCGGACGGGCGCATGGACGAAGACGCCCTGGTCTTCAAGGCCGAGGGGATTGATCGTTACGGCAACGACATCGACAAACACAACCTCTGGGAAATGGTCGGCGCCAGGTTCAAACGCGCCCTGTTTCCCGGCATGAGCGATACCGAGACCTACTCCTTCTCCTGCCCCGGCCTTGCGACCCCCGCGGTACAGGATACCGACACCGATACCCAGCAACTCGCATTTGCCGCACCGGAAGAAACGGGTACCCTGCGGGTCCGTGCCGTACTCAACTACCAGAAGGCCGACGCAGCCTTCCTCGACCGCCTCTTCGGGGCCGAGGCCGGCATCCGGACGCCGATCACGGCGATCGCCGAGGACGTCGCGGCCATCCGTGTGGAACGGTAGACCGTCTCGAACGGCGAGCCGTCTGGAACGGTCACCCGTGGGGAGCGCCGCATGCGGCTGAGTCTTGCGAACAAGCGGTTCCGCCTGATCGTGCGGTGGGGCATCGTGAGCGGGATCGTGCTGGCCGGCGTCGCGGTGTGGGCGGTCGCGGCGCGCGACCGTGACGTGCTCGTGGCGATACCCGGCGCAGCGGTCGAGGGCGTCACCACCGTCCTGGCGCGCAACGCCCCCGTCGACCACAGCCCGATCCGCTTCGAAGACGTAACGAAGGAAACGGGCATCCGGTTCACACATTTTCCCGACGTTCCCGCGTCACTACTGCCGGAGGACATGGGGTCCGGTGTCGCCGCCGGGGACTACGACGGTGACGGGCTCATCGACGTGTTCTTCGTCAACTTCGCCGGCTCGATCCTGAGACCGTTGCCGACCGATGCGGCATCGGCGCGCTGCCGGCTGTTTCGCAATCTCGGCAACATGCGGTTCGACGACGTCACCACCACGAGCGGTTTGGGGCTCATAGCCTTTGCGATGGGCGCCGCGTGGGGCGACTATGACGATGACGGTGATCTCGATCTTTATGTCACCGCGTACGGCGCCAACACGCTGTATGAGAATCTCGGTAATGGCACGTTCACCGACGTCACCGACCGCGCGCGCGTCCGCGACCCGCGGTTCAGCGCCGGTGCTTCATGGGGTGACTACGATCGCGACGGCGACATCGATCTCTACGTGTGCAACTACGTGGACTTCGTGTTTCGCGAGGACGATCTCGGCGCCGTGGACCTCCAGTATGACACGGAAATCCCGTTCACGCTGAATCCATCGGCCTATGCCCCGGTCCCGAATTCCCTATTCCGAAACAACGGAGACGGCACGTTCGACGACGTGGCCGTCGCGGCAGGCGTCGCCGATCCGCGCGGGCGAAGCCTCTCCGCCACGTGGACCGACTTCGACAACGACGGGTGGCCCGATCTCTATGTGGCCAACGACGTCTCGATCAACGGCGTGTTTCGCAACAATCGAGATGGCACCTTCGAGGACGTGGGACCGTCGTCGCTGGCGGCCGACTATCGCGGTGCGATGGGCATCGCCGTGGCGGACTACGATGACGACCTCGACCAGGACATCTTCATTACCCACTGGATCGCCCAGGAAAACGCGCTCTTTCGGAACATGACGTTGGACACGGTCGTCGGCCCCGCTGAGGCGGGCTTGTTGTGGTTCCTTGACACCGCCGACCGGGTCGGGTTCGGTCAGCAGTCGCTCGATATGATCGGCTGGGCGACGGGATTCATCGATTTCGACAACGACGCGCGAAAGGACCTGTGGATCGTCAACGGAAGTACATTCGAGCGCCCCGAAGATCACACACGGCTCCGACCGCAGGCGCCGTTTGTGTTCCGGAACCGCGGTGACACGGGCTATGACGATGTCGCCGCCCAAGCCTGCCCCACCCTCGCGGTACCGCTCGTCGGTCGCGGCGGTGCGCACGCCGATTGGGACCGGGACGGGCTCGTGGATCTCGTCGTCGCGGCCCATGGCGGCGCGCCGATCATCCTGAAAAACACATCATCCCCGTCCGGACACTGGTTCCGCGTCGTGTTGCGTCAAACCGGCGGCAATACGTTCGCGTTGGGCGCGCGCGTGTATGTCACCACCGGCGTCCATACCGCGATGGCGGAAGTCGGCACCGGCGCGTCTTATCTTTCCCAGGATGACACCACGCTGCACTTCGGCCTGGGGGATGCGACCCTGGTCGATGCGCTCCGCATCGTGTGGCCTGACGGCGCCGAGGAAATACATGAACGACTCGCCAGCGACCGAACCGTCACCTATACGCACGCCGCCGAGTATGGCGGTTTTCGTGCGCGGCGTACGGATGCGCATCCGTCCGCGCCGTAGCCGATCGGCATGTGCGCCGTCACCGCCGCGCGGCAGCGTTTCAAGAGGGGAAACATGGGCGTGCCGCCGGCATCATGCTACGGAGCCGCTGTCACGCCCCGATCACCTGGACGATGATCGTGCGCGACCTCGGGCGCGTGTCGAAGTCGATGAGGATGATCTGCTGCCACGTGCCGAGTTGGAGCTGTCCGTCCACGATGGGAACGGTTACGCTCGGGCCAAGCAACGAAGCCCGGACGTGCGCATGCCCGTTGTCGTCATGCCACGTCGCCTCGTGCAGGTAGTCGCCGTCCACCGGCGCGAGTGCCTCGAACGCCGCTTTCAAGTCGTGGTTCACCAGACCCGGCTCAAACTCCGTCGTGGTGATGCCGGCCGTTGAGCCGATAACGAACGCCGTGGCCGTCCCGCACGCGATACCGCCCGCATCGACGCACCGCGCGACGTGTTTGGTGATGTCGATGACGTGCGTATCGCCGTGCGTGTCCACGTCAAACCGGTGTGATGCCGCCGCCATGCCGCGGAGTGTAGTCGCCCCACGACGCGAAGCAAGACGACGCCGGTCGCACACGCGACGGACGCGGCAAGGCGATGGACCATGTATCCGGCACGAACGATGTCGGGGCGATGCACCCTTGAGCGGCCGCGGACTGTCCGGCGTCAGAGGGACTCCGCACGGGCGACTCAGTTGCGCGGGGTTGGTCGGCGCTTTTCGCGGCATGCCGGCGGCGGTATAGTCATGAACCGGTGGCGAGCCGCCCAGACCGCGCCACGGCGGCGATGGACGCGTCCACCGAGGCCTTCCTTAACGGAGCATGCCGTGCACGACACCAACATGCATACGCCGTCGCGTGGCACATCAGGATGCGCGCCCAGCTCCGAGGCGCCAAGCGGGCGACGGTCCCTGCCCGGCGTGTCGCACCATCCGGCGGGTCGGTGGCGTGGTGCTCCGGCGTATGGGCGCGTCGTGGCGGACGGACCCCGGCGTCGCCCGGCCGGTCGGTCGCACGCCCGGTGTTCGGTGCGCCGGTGGTGGTTGCGGGTCGGTATCGCGTGCGTGCTGGCGCCGATGGTACTGGGCTGCTCACCGACGGAACCCAACGATCTCACCAAGATGTCGACCGTCCGGATGACGATTAACGGGCAGGCGTTCGAGCTCTGGATCGCGGACGATCATGAGTCGCGTGCGCGCGGGCTCATGTTCATCACGGCCGATCAGATGGCCCCGCTCGCCGACGGCACGATGCGCGGCATGATGTTCGTGTTTCCCGCGGCCATGGACCTGCACTTCTGGATGAAGAACACGATCATCCCACTCGACATCGCCTACGCCGACACCGGCGGCAGGGTAACGGCCATCCACACGATGGCGCCGCTCGACGAGGACTCGAGCAAGTACGGCTCCGGCTCGCCCGCCAGGTATGCGATCGAAGTCAACGCGAATGTTTTTACCGGTCTAGGCCTCAAGCCGGGCGACATGATCGCTATACCGAACTCCCTTCTAAACCCATCGCCCTGACGCTCCGACGGACCGATTGGACGTTCTGCGCGCGGCCCGTAAACCGGCCTGTGGCGGTGTGCGGCAGGTACGCGCCGCCTGCGTGGGCGGCGCGCGCGACGCAGCCACATATCGTGGCATGGCGATGCAACTGCTGCTCATTCTTCCGGAGGCTGCGCCAAACCGCCCGAAGTCTGTGCCCGCATCGTGTGCCGCGGACACGCCGCCCACCGGTGGTGCTGGTAAGGGGCGGATACACACTACCGCCGCACGGGACGCGGTTCGATCACTGAGCGGTTGGAGCGTCGCCACCGCTACCGGCTACACGGAAGCCGTGACCTTGGTCCGGTCGCGTGGTTGTGACGCCGTCTTGCTCGCCGAGCCGGACGACCGCGCGGGCGCCGCCGACCGCGCTGCGTTCAGGAAACTGCTCCACGAGGCGGAAACCAGGCATATCGCGACGCTGATGATCGCGCGTCGCGGCCAGGCTGCGCATGGGAAACGCGACTCGCTGATCGACGTGATCGACCCGGAGGTCACCGCGGCCGAGCTGCGCGGCCGGCTGGCTACCATCGCGCGGTATCACGGCATGCTCACGCGTCTCGAGGCGGAACTCGGGCACATGGAGCGGCTGAGCCGTCAGCTCAGCCAGCACTCGATCGAGGTGGATCAGGAACTCAAGTTGGCGTGTCGGCTTCAGCGGGACTTTCTCCCCCAAGTGGATGAACCGATCGACGGCGTTCGCTTCGCGACGGTATACCGGCCGGCATCATGGGTGTCGGGGGACATCTACGACATCTTCCGGATCGATCAACACCATATCGGGGTCTACGTCGCGGACGCCGTGGGCCACGGCATGGCGGCCGGTCTCCTGACCATGTTCATCAAGCGATCCGTCGCCCCGAGGCGCGCCACCGGAGACCGGTGCTCGCTCCTGGACCCGTCGGAGGTCATGCGTGGTCTGAACGATGCGCTTACGGAGCAAGCGCTACCCAACTGCCAGTTCGTCACGGCGTGCTACGGCGTGCTCAACACGAGGACCCTCGGGTTCCGGTACGCGCGCGGTGGTCATCCATACCCGCTGCGGATCGATGGCACGGGGCGGGTCTCCGAATTGCGGACATCGGGGGGGCTGCTCGGCCTGTTTCCGAACGAGACCTTTCCCACCGTCGAGACGACGTTAGAGCCCGGTGAGAAAGTCCTCCTCTACACCGATGGTGTCGAAGTCGGCATCGCGTCACAGGATCACCGGGCCGGCGACGGGTTTCTCCGGGCCGTCGAGGCCGCCGGCACGCGTCCGATCCAGGACATGCTGGATCAAGTCACCCGGTGCCTCGATTCCGAACCAGGGTCACTCCGGCCGCACGATGACGTCTCGATCGTCGGCTTCGAGCTTCCATCGGAACCCGGGCGGTAGGGCGAGGTCAGCGATTGCGTCGCCGACGGGCTGCGACAGGCCCGAGCCTACACCAAGCCCGGCGTACCGCATCATGCGCGATCGCGCAGTGACGATGCACGGGACACAGGGGCGAGCGCGTCGGTGATGCCGAACCCTATCCGTCATCGCGGCGCAGCAACCAGACGATATGTTCGATCTCGGGCAGAATAAGCTTCTCGAGCGCCAAACGCACGGCGCCGCCCGCGCCGGGCATCGAGAACACGACCGTCCCGTGGCACACACCGGCCACCGCCCGCGAGAGCATCGCCGCCGGGCCGATCGCGTCGTAGCTCAGCATGCGAAAGAGCTCGCCGAAACCGTCGAGCCGTTTGACGAGCAGGCCCGCGACGGCTTCGTACGTACTGTCCCGCGCGGACAGCCCGGTGCCGCCGGTCAGCAACACCGCGTGGCAGGCTCGGTCGCGGCCAAGTCGTTCCACGCGCTGCCGGACGATCGCGGGGTCATCCGGGATGATGTCGTGCGACGCCACGCGGTGTCCGGCCGCCGTCAGCAGGTCGCACATCATCGCACCGGTCGTGTCCGTGTCCCGCGTGCGCGTGTCACTCACCGTCAGCACGGCACACGTCACCGATCCGACGCGTTGGTCTTGATGCTGGTGCGCGGGCATATGTTCAGAGTCTGTTGTGCAAGCTGGTCCACGGCTCCACCGCCGGACGCCACGCCTTGCCGTTACCCGGCATTCTCATCGTGTGGTACGCTACCGGCAAGTTGCGGTCGTGTGTCGGCGATCCCAACGCCACCCGGTATGAACGGGCTTGATGTATTACCTGCGGGTCCACGAAGGCGGAGGCGGCCCATGTCGGCGAACGACGCCGCCACGCCGCCGATGTGCCTGCAGCTTGGTCCACGTTGACATGGTTGTGTCACGATGAAGCACACGGCGGGTTCGACACCGGACATCGGGGTGATCTTCGACATGGACGGCGTCCTCGTCGATTCGGCCGACGCGCATTGGCGAAGCTGGAGGCAACTCGCCGACGAGTGCGGCGCGACGGTCACCGAGGCGCAGTTCGCCGCCACATTCGGACGGCAGAATCGCGACATCATCCCGTTCGTGTTCGGCGACATGCCGGACGCGACATGCCGGCGCTACGCCGACCGCAAGGAATCGATCTACCGCGACCTCATCCGCGACGACGCACCGGTCGTCCCGGGTGCGGTGGAACTGGTGAATCGACTCTACGCCGCGGGCGCGAAGCTCGCCGTCGGGTCGTCGGCGCCGCGCGCCAACATCGATCTCATACTCGACATCATGCGCGTGCGCGACCTGATATCGGTGGTCGTCAGCGGTGACGACGTTACCCGGGGCAAGCCCGATCCGCAGGTCTTCGCGCTTTGCTGCCGGCGGCTTGGCCTGCCGCCCCACCAGTGTGTCGTGATCGAGGACGCCCCCGCGGGCGTCGAGGCCGCCAAGGCCGCGGGCGCACGCGCCGTGGCCGTACTGATCCACCACCCGGCTGACGCGTTCGCTCGAGCCGATATGATGGTAGCGCGGCTCGGCGATCTCACACCGGCGGCTGTCGTGTCCGTAGTCGCAGGCAACGGCCATCGCCCGAATCCCGTGAGCGGGGAGGCGGACCAGTCATGAGTTCACCGGGCTGGCCAAGCCGCGGCCTTGAGACCGCACGGCCGCATGGATGCGACCGCCACCGGCGACCCCATCGCGATCGGCCCGTCCCGACACGATCGCGGTCACGGCCCGGCACGCCGAACAAGTGCGTGCCCGGTCGACATTGTGCAACCTAGCATGGCCGCCCGCCCCGCACTGCTGCTCTTGGTCGTCTGCACGATGGCATGCATGCTGCCTACGCCGTGGATATCTGCGCCGGCGGCGGCGGTCCTCGTGCTGTGGCTGCCGGGCCGACAGCTCGTACGGCTGCTGCCGGGGATGGGGGCGCTGCCGGGGCGCGCGTGGTCGTCGATGGCGGCGTCGCTCGTGCTGATGCCGATCCCACTGAGCTGGCTGTGGTGGCTTACGAACGATCGCGTCGCGGTCGTCGTGGCCGTCGCGGCGATCAACGCCGTCCTTATCGCATTTGCCGCTCGCGCCCCGTACGAGCCCGCGCCGCCCGCGATGTTTCCGTCGTCACGCTCGCGCCGCGTGTTTGCTTTGATCGTCACATGGGTCGCCGGGTGGGTGCTCGGCTGTTTTGTCATCCCCGAGTTTCACCCGCGTCCGTCCAACACGCCGGCTGAGGACTACATCAAGCACCACGCGGTCCTGTGGTCGCTCGGCGAGTCCACGCTTCCCCTGCGTAACATCTTCTACGCCGGCGAGCCGGACACGCCGCACTACTATTATGAGTACTTCTACCTCATCCCCGCGGCCGTACGGAAAATGACGGGCGATAGCGTTCCCATTGCGGTCGTGTTCGGCGCGTCGGCCGCGGCGCTGGCATCCATGTTCCTTGCGCTCGTGTACCTGCTGGCGCGGGCGATCATCGGATCGGCGTCCGGCGCGCTCGTCGCCGCCGCGTGCGCGAGTGTCGCGTGCGGGTGGGACGCCGTGGCCGTCGCCGTGCGCCTGCTGTCCGGCCGATCGCCACTCGTGATCCTTGATGCGTGGTGTCCGCCGGCGTGGCGGATCAACAACCTCATGAACACGTTCCTGTGGTGCCCGCAACACGTGGCGGCCGTTGTGGCGCTTCTGCTTTGCGGCTGGTGGCTCCGCCATGCGCCCCGCGCGACGTGGTGGCTCGTGATGGGGCCGCTTCTGGGAACTGCGGTTTTCGGTTTGAGCGTCTACCAGGCCATGGTGTTTTTCTCGGCGGCGGGCGTCTATGTCCTGCTGGAGCTGCGGTGGGCGGCTTCCATGGGCCGCGAGGCGTTTCGTCGCATGCTCGGTGCGCTGGTCGTGGTCGTCTCGCTGGGCGTGGCCCTCATGAGTGTCAAGGCGTGGCACTACTATATCATGAGCGGCCGGTACCCCGGCGGTCTCACCGTGCAGTGGGCCCGCTTCCCCCTCGCCGTGTTCGGGCGGTTCGTTGCGCCCGGACCGCTCGCGAATTTTCTCGATGCACCGTGGATGATCGTCGTGGACATGGGACTGGGCGCCGTCGCCCTCGTGGCGGTCTCCCCCGATATGTGGCGGCGCCTCGTGGGGGATCCGGCCACGCGCCTGCTGTTGATCGCGGGGGTCGTGGGTACGCTGGCGCAGTTTTCCATTCGCAGTGACGTCAACGCAATCGACTATGGATTCAGCCTCGGCATGATGGGCCTCATGATCATCGGCGGCGTATGCGCGGGTGAGTGGCTGGACGGTGTGGGTGTTCGCCCATGGGCCGCGCGCAGGCGCCGTGTGATGGTCACGGTCGGCGTGCTGCTTGGCTTGCCGGTAGGGATCTGGGAGGCGCCCGCGACGACGCTCCGAACCGTGCTCCAGGAGAAGAAGGTCAGAATCGACGACCCCGCCGCCGTCTTGTTTCTGCGCGACGAGACACCGCATGACGCCGTCGTCCAGTGCGACCCGTTCGACCGCATGGCCATACCGCAACGCATCGACCGACAAATGGGTGTGCTGGATCCCGAGAATCCACATGTCGTCGTGTTCCAGGGGGTGGATCGAGCGCGCATGGAGCGCGCGCTCGCGGATGTGGAAGCGGCGTTTTCCACGGATTCCAGTCGAACCGCCTACGAGAAACTCCACGCGCTCGGCATCACGCACGTCCTCGCGGGTACGCCCGAACGTCGCCGCTACGGCGCGCTCGAGCAGTTTGGCGATCCCGCGCTGTTCCATGTCGCGTTCCAAAACGACGACGCCGTCGTATACCGCCTCGCCGACGGTGAAGTGGCACGGGATCGGTGACGCCGGCGGTCCGGCCGGGGGGAAGAACGCCGCGTGAATCGCCACGGAATCATCGCAGGGGCGGACCGGTTCGCCGCACGTTACAACATGGACAATCCGAACCGCGACCGTAACTGCGCGAACGCGGGTGAGTCGCGCTCACGGCGAAAGAACCGCCTTCTTGCAATCGGGGCTTGGTTCGTCCAGCTCGATCGAACGAGGCGCGACGTAGCAGCACTACTTCTTGACACGTGAAACCATGCGTATGGAGTTCAGCGCGGGTGCAGTTGTACACCGAGCGCGCGGTAATCATGGACCACCAATCAATCTGTCGCGGAGCACGCGGCATCGCGGCTGCGGACTTGCACTTGACGTGATGGGGGGGGTCCGTTCTAATGGGGCTAGCCATCGCGGCATGTCGCAGCCCCGTGGCATGTGTAGGTTCGCGGGGGGTGGGCAACGGCGCTGACACAGCGTCAGTCGGTGGCCGCGGGAGCGGCGGTGGATGTGGATGACACCGCGGGGCACACAGCGGGCAGCCTCGTCCGTTGTGGGTTATCAACGCGCCGCAAGGTGCGTAAGATCGGGGGTTCTCATGGGTGAACTAAGTGGTCGGATGCACCGCGGGCGAATG
>JBHHVO010000022.1:0-16740 GCA_046754365.1 Phycisphaerae bacterium
ATCGTCACACTCTGCGTCATTACTGCACGCGTCGGCGGTCGGCGTCACACGAAAGATGCCCCAGATGCCCGCATCGAATTCATCGGCTGTGAACGCGCGGTAGAGGTAGTCGCCGGGCACGGCGAACCGCCCGCCGGCCCCGTGCTGTGGCACGGCATCAAAGTGGTTCGACGGCCCATGGCCCATGGTCGCGCCCTTCCACTCCGAAAGGGGGTTGTCGCCGATCTCCGTGGAGTCATTGACGTAGGGCGTCTCCTGCCATACATGGCCGTGGATCTGGAATACGTGCGGCGCGATGCCGCCGGGATGCAGAACACGAAAGCGAACCGGGATACCGGCTTCGGCCGTGAAGATCGGTGTGACCGGGTCGCCACCAACCTGCGCGTTGGAAAGGGATGTCGCGAAGTCGAGGTTGTTCGTTTGCTTCGCGGTCGTGACCGCCGGGTCATAGCCGAACCGGTTCCACATGGGCTCCGTTCGGTAGTTGATGGCTGTCTGGTGTTTTGATAGATCGAAGCCCGCGGCCGACCGGAGTCTTACGGTATCCTGAAACATCAGTACAAAATCGCGGAAGCTGGAACCATCGGCTTTTGTCACCGTCGCCGACGCGCGAGACCCGGCATCCTCGACCCAACTCGAGCCTTGCGGTTCGATGATCAGGGCACCGATCATGCCTCTGGCGACCTGCTCAACGCCGTCTGACGGCATGAGGTTCGTCGCACCGTACTCCACGGGCACGGCCGTGCGCGTTCCGTCCGAATTGACTTCTATGGAACCGGCGTACCACCGATACGTGCGGCTTTGGCCGGGCCCGATCGTTTGCTTGGGGTTGAGGCCGACATTGGCCCCGTCATCGCTGGCGACATCGTACGACACGAGCTGCGGATGCAGTCCGACGTCTGTGGATGCGTTGTTGCCCCCTGTAAACGGCGCGGCGTTGGGGTCCAGCGTGTTGCGCAATGTAACCTCGATGCAATCGCCGGCCGCGGCGCGCAGAATGAGGGGTTCCACCGCAACACCGGGAAGCAACCGGAGATTCTCGTCAAGGTCCTCCGTGCGCACATAGAGCATCGCCTCGGGGTCGTCGATCGGTCCGCCGCCGGTCGCGCGATGATTGTAGATCAACGTATGCGCGGGCAGCGCCTGCTGCGCCGTGGTCGCCGTCACATCATACTGCCTGATCGGCGCAGTGACCGGACACACACCGTTGAAGTCCGCAGCGTTGACAAACGGCGCGCGGCCCTCAGGGTTGTTTGGCAGGGGCAGCAGATCGCCGCGAAGCGCGACATCACCGTCGTACGCCCGAAGAATGCCCCAGAGGCCGGTGTGCTTGAGACCGTCGAAACCGGAATCCGGCTGGTACAAATAGTCTGCGACGGCCTCGGGTCCGTCGGAGGGTGGTATTTTGAACAGGAATTCGAAGTGCTCGGAAATACCCATCGGCTGGCTGTTGCGGTATCCCGAGTTTGCGTCCGATGGCTCGAATAGCCATTTGATCCCATGCACGCTGAAATTGTGCACATCCGTATGGGCGCCGACGAGCATGCGCATCTGCACGTTGTCGTTTTCATACGCTCGCAGTAACGGGGTGAATGGATCGGTGTCTTCCACACCGGATGTTAACGGTGGGTAGTACGTCGGCTGCACGTTGACGGATGGATTTGCTCGCGCGATAGAGCGAAATGCATGAGACGAATCCCCCGCGTCGCCCGACGCCTCAAGCCCCGTTACCGGGTCGAGCACGCGCACCTCGAGCGGCTCGTTCCGGTAGTTCACCGACATGATCTCCGTACCGATGTCCGACACCGCCTCGGGACACGGCGGAGGCGCTCCGCCCGGACACGTCGCCGTGCCGGTCTCGTCGTCAACCTTCACCCCGGGCGGCAAGACAGCCGCGGTCGGATCGGGGAAGCCGTTGTTGCCGGGGAGGTAGGCGAGCTGAGAATCCGCGAACTCGACGAGGAACTCCCGGTAACTGTCGGCCGGGTCCACCGTGAGAATGTCGGCGCGGAAACCCGTCGGGCCGCCGTCGCCGCGCGCGCCCATCATGACACCGGTCTCCGGGTGGCGCCATGTCGAGCCGTACGGTTCGATCACAAGTCCCGCGTAGAGCCCGGCCTGTTGATGGGTCGACGGGCCGAAGTGATCGTGCGTAAACACGGTCCTCAACGTCCGATCCTCACCGTCAAGGTTGAGGACATCGTCGGCATACCAGCGTTGTACCGTGGTCTGCGCGCCGATCCATGCACCTCCGGGTCCCTCGCCGAAGAACGGATGGGGCTCCGCCACCGGGCATGCGAACGTCCCATCACGCGGATCACCGGGCACGCAGTTGTTGTGCGCGCGGATCGCGCGCACGCGTTCGCGCACCTCGTCCGGGCTGAACGACGCATCCTCATAATTCCATCCGTTGCCGGATCCATCCGACGACGTCACGTCGAACTTCACCAGATGAATGTGCTGGCCAAGGACGTCCGTCGGCGTGCGTACCTGGAAGTCGTCGAGTTCATAATAGTTCGGGACGAGGTTCGTCAGGCGGTATTCGATGCAATCGTCGCTGTTCGCCCGAAAGAAGAGCGGCTCCGGTGGCTTGCTGGCGCTGAGCGTCGGCGCAACATCCTCCCACAGCGCAAGCATGCGCATCTGCGGGAAATGCCAACCCGATTTGTTCAACACCGCGTCGAGCTGAATATCCGCCGCCTTGTACATACGCATCGACCCGATCGCGTTACCGGCATCATCGATACACGGCTCCGCGTACGGCGCGCCCGCCACTGGCGGCAAGCCGTTCGTGACAAACGCCCCCGCGGCGCCGTCAGTCGTAAAGCTCGCGTGGAGCCGCTGAGCATGGTAGTCCATTGCGGCCAGCTCGACCGGCTCACCGGTCTCCGCCAATGGGATTGCGCTGACGGATTCCAGTTCCTTGGTAAAGTCCAAGCGCGTTTCGATATGATACGCCTCGCCGCCGCTGATTACGTGGCGTTGCAGCCCGCCGTCATCGATCGAATCAAGCGGCGGGTGCGGCGGCCGGTGACCGTGAATGCCCGGGATGAAGAAGGGATAACCGGGGTTGCCGCTGCCCGTGACCTGAACCTGCCCCCCCGGAAGACCGGGAACCTGCACGATATCGACATCCGCCTGCGGCATCGGCGCCATGACGAGGCCCGGGATCGGCACGACCGCGGGAATCGGCGTGCCGCCGGCGATTTCGGCGTCGGGCAACGCCCGGGCGCCGGCAACCGCCCGACCATCGGCTCCAAGCTCGGTACCCTCCTCAAACACGTCGTGGCTCCGCCAGAGCGCCCACATCCCCTGCGCGAAATGCGGGTAAAAGTGGCAGTGGAAGATCGAATCGCCCACGACCTGGTTACGATTCCCGGTACCACGATAGGGAATCTCGAGAGTCCACGACGTGCCCGGCCCGATCGCTTGACTGTCGAGGTATGCGGAATTATCGCTGTCGGGCGTGTGCGTCCACTGATGCGCATGAAGGTGGTGAATGTGATGCTCCTGACTGCCGCCGTGCAGGATACGCTGCTTGACGTGATCCCCGATGTAGCTGTGGTAGACGTTCGAGGGATCGTCCGGATACAACGCCTTGGTAGCCTTAGGACCAGGCGCCGGCAGGCCGCCGGGGTTCGCGCCCGCGTTGGCGGGTATGTCCACAACCATCGCCGGGTCCCCGATCGCCCAGGCCGAAAGGAAGAACTCCTCATACTTACATTCGGTGCAATCCCACATCGGACCGACACCGTACCGGTTCGCGAGAATCTCGGCGCCAATGCCGGCCGTACCGTAATTGATCGCAAACGAATCCTGTACGCTGTCCAGGGTATACCCCATCACCGGATCTTTGAAGACGTCGAATGCTTGAGACGCCTCGATCTCATCATGATATATGATCGTGAATTCCCGGAACGCCTGGTCTCGATTCGGATAGATCGGGTTCGGGCGATATGTCCCCGCCGGAAACGACCCGCGCCCGGGCCCTGTAATGATCGCCGTGAGGTCGCTGTGGCGGATCTTGAGGTTGTCGTCCAACATCCGAAAAACAGGCCGACCGGCCAGCGCGTGTCCCGTGGGATATACCGCGTCGTAGTCGATGAGCGGGTGACCGGCGGGTGTTGTGCCCGTTGCGGCGTGTATGATGTCCGCGGCGGCGACCTGGCTGCGGTACCACTCTGCGCCCTGCGGCTGGACGTTTACCGCCCCGAAGAGTCCCGCGCTGAGCGTGCCGCCGTTGCCGTTGCCGCCGATCGTCGCACCCGCGCTGTACAGAACAAATGGCCCCTCGCGCTCCGCGTAAAACGTGTACGTGGCCGATCCGCCCGGCGCCACGAGGCTGCTCCCGTTCACGCCCACGTGCGACCCGTCATCCATGATGCTGGTTACAAGTTGCATCCCGATGACATGCACCGACGCATCCCGCGTCGCGGGCTGATTCGCGTGCGCGCGGACCGGGCTTAGAAGATTCTGAAAATGAACCTGCAGGCAATCCCCTACGTTCATGCGCAACACGAGCGGTCGGGGACGCTTACCGCTGCGGAGCCTGACGTTCCCGGGTCCGATCGTCCCCCCATCAAGCGGCACCAGGTCCTCGATCAGCGCGAAGATCATGCCTTGCGGCTGCGCCGCGCCGAGCCTGTTCCAGAAGAATGCCTGATCGAGCGCCGCTACATCCGCGCTGATGACGCGATTGCACACCGGATCGCTCTGACCCCATACGGTCGGCACACACGCCAGCACGCACGTGACACCGCACAACACGAGACCGCGCCGTGGCCCCGGGTTCCATGTAGGGGAGACTGCTGACGGTATGAAATGCCCTTGTCTTGACGGCATGAAATAGCTCCGAAAAGGATTAGCGCCCCGGCGGCGAGCAACACACACGGTCAACAGCGTGGTCCGACGCGCGTGCTCACCATCGGGATCATCAGTATTCAGCGCCGCGGCAGCAACGATGCGATTCGCGCGACGGACGGCCCTATAACGCACATGAGAGCATGCGCGCCAGGTGCGTGCCCGACCCGACAGTCCCATAGAAAGACGATCGCGGTCATATTGTCTGATGATTGGCCTGGTGCTCCTACCCACCAAAAGGCAACCCGAACGGCACCACTATAGCGGCCCGCGGCGATGCCTGTCAATGACTTCTTGGGAAATATGAACGGCATCGTGTGTGTGTGTTGTGTTCCCTATCGTCGCGCCACCGATGGGAACTCAGAACGCAACGACGTGTCCCGTTAGGATGGGGTTTCCTGTAATAAAGTCATTTGCGTGCGACCGCCGCCCGGCGGCGGGCGATGTTGCACGGCGATCAATGCCCGCGCGCAACATGTGACGCCCATGCCCTGGGCACGACGCGCGCGCGCCGGCACATGATCGAGGAACGTGCCTGACGGCAGCCCGTCCGATTCGGCGAGGCCATGGCCACGCCACGGCGCCGGCGCGTGTGCGGGCGACGGCCGGCGGAATCCGGGAGCGGAGGTGAGCGCAGTCGGGCAAGGCCCTGACAGGGGCAAGGGGACCGGCAGCGGCATCGGATCCGAGACGCAGCGCCGGATCGGGAAACAAACGGTCACAGACGGGCGCGTCGATCACACACGCGTGATGAGACTCGGTGTCGCCCTGACGGCCCGCTCGACATGGGCGGCGTACGCGCGCATCGCCCTGGCGATCTCGTCGCGCTCGTCGGTGATACGATCCGGGTCCACCAGCATCTCGACCACGTCGAGGCGATAACGAAACCCGGGCAGCGGCATCACGAACGCCTGCAGGACCGGCGCGTGGCACCGCATCGCTATGCGTATCGGTCCACTCAGGAACCGGCGCCGCTCGCCGAAGATCGTCACGTCCTCCACCCGCTGTTGCGGGCGACGCACACGGCTTACGTCCATGCCGCTGCCGACGAGATACCCGTTCTGCAAACAGCGATAGATCTCACGCGGATAACCGTCGGCGAAGAGCCATCGCGTCCGTCCGAGCTCGGGCCGGCGCTTGTCAAGGCGTGCCTGGACGAATCGACGCAGTGCGCCCTCCCGCTGATCGCGCACCGCCGCGGTTTTGTACCCCCGCGTCGCCATGAGCAGGGCGAAGATATGCGGCGAGCCATGATGGGACATGGCCAGGTGCGCACCGTGCCCGCGCGCGAGCGCCTCATCCAACAGCCGCTGGTTCTCAATCGTCAGCAGCCCCTGAGCGACCTCGCGCGGCACGCGGTCAAAAACCAGATACAAGAGCTTGTCACACCGGGACCGTGCGAAGAACTCACGCGTCCTGCGCCTGCGCTCCGCCCGGCCCGGCGACCGACCCAGGACACGCGCAAGCACCGCATGGAAGCGCCGGCGCCGCCTGTAGTTGATAAGCCATTCCAGCGTTCCGAACACCTGGCCGAACGCATAGAGCCCACGCAACGAACAGACGGCCAGCACCGCCGAGGTCACGGCATGCGTGATCGAAAACGAAATCGATTCCCATAACGTGAGCGCGGGCGGCTCCGCTGCGGGGGCGACGCCGCGTTCGGCATCGGCTGTAGCCTGACGCATTGTCGCCGGTCGACTTGCCATGACGCTCATGGTCCTCCACACGGTTCGTTGTCGCGGGCGACCCCACGCCCGTCGTGCGCGTGCATCGGCGCCGTCGGATCGTCACAACCCCACACGCATGAGCTCGCCGTGCCCCGCGGGCGTCCGTGCCCATGCGCGGACGGTGGCCAGTAGCGATCGGCGCCCGTCCCACTGCACCTGTGCGCCATGCGTCCACGGGAGGTTTCCCACCACCATGGCCGTTGAACCTCGCGCGAGCGACCGACGGCGCCCGGGAACCTTCGAGGGCGTCTCGCCCGCCGACGTCCCCCACAGGGGGCGGACGCTACGTGCCAGGGACCGCGCCGAAACCAACAACGCGCGCAACACGTACCGCGCCCGCGTCCGAAGGCGACCAGCCCGTCGGGACTCTAGCGACGCCGGGGCGTGGCTTCAACCGAGGGCCGCACGCGCTGCCCGCGCACGGCGTGCACGAGTTCGCGCGCGGCGGTACATTGCCCCGATGTTCAAGGCGCCGCCGTACGAGGTCTATTCCGTTGTCACGGGCACGCTCCGGCTCGACGGCGGGGCCATGTTCGGCGTCGTCCCGAAGGTGCTCTGGCGGCACAAGGTCGACGTTGACGATGAGAATCGCATTCTGCTTGCGATGCGGACGCTCGTAGCCGTGGATCGCAAGCGGCAACGCGTCATCGTCGTCGACACGGGCGCGGGCACCAAATGGCGGCGCGACAAGGCCGAACGATTCGCGATCGATTACAACGCCGCGGCCATCGATCACGCACTCGCGGCGATCGGCCTGACCGAACGGCACGTCACCGACGTCGTCGTGACGCACCTGCATTTCGATCACAATGGCGGGCTGACGGAATGGACCGACGCCGCGGGCGGGCCGACACGACTGCGCTTCCCGAGCGCGCGCCACTGGGTGCACCGCGAGCATTGGCGTCACGCGCATCACCCCACCGGCAAGGATCGTGCGTCATTTCTGACCGAGGATTTCGCCGCGCTCGAGCGATCCGACGCGTTGTCGCTTGTCGACGGAGACGAGCCGGACGCCCCGTATCCGGGTATGGCGTGGTACGTGTCCCATGGCCACACACCCGCGCAGTTGCACCCGATCTTTGGTACGGGGACACAGCGGGTCATGTTTGTCGGCGACATCATCCCGACCGCCGCCCACGTGCAGCCCGCGTGGGTCATGGCGTATGATCTCCATCCGCTCACCACGATCGAGGAAAAGGCGCAGATGCTTGCGCGGAGCATCGATGAGGCCATGGCGATCGCGTTCCCGCACGATCCGCGGGTCGCCGTGGCGCGTGTGACCGGCACGCCTCAACGTCCGGCGCTGGAGGACGTACAACCGACACGCGCGCCGGATTAGGACACCTTGACGCGCGAATCGACGGATAATCCGGATGCGGTATCGCGGTTCCGGCACGCCCATGGATAAGACACGACGCAGTTCACGAAGACCCACGACGCCACGCACAAGACGCCCTACGTCATGACGAACACGCCGGACGAGGCGACGAAAACACAGCACGCGACGACCGACCCCCCTGACCAGACCGCGGTGCGCCCGGGCTCCACCGTCGACACCCCGGACGATCGCGCGGCCGGCACCGCGGCGGCATCGCCGGCGCCGCCGGGTCCACCGCGCCGCGACAACGACCGGTGGCCTCGTTGGACCTGGGCGGCGTACGCGCTGCTCGTTGCTGTCGGCGTGCCGTGGTACTGGCCGAACGACTTCGACGTCGCCGTGCTCGGCTGGCCCGTTTGGGCGCTCGTGAGTCTAGCGGCGTCGGTGGGGATCTCCGCGCTAACCGCATTTCTGGCCGTCGCGTACTGGCACGTGGCCGAGAGGGGCGACGATGGCGACTGAGCACCTACCGTTCGGCGCGGCGGGCATGATGGTGATCGGCGGGTACGTCGTCGCACTGCTCGTGATCGGGTGGCTGGGGCAGCGCGCGGTGCGCGAGAACACACTGAGCGACTTCTACCTCGCCGGGCGGCACCTCGGCCTGGTCACGCTGTTTCTCACGATGTACGCGACGCAGTACAGCGGCAACACGCTGCTCATGTTCTCGGGCAAGGCCTACGCGCTCGGCTTCACATGGCTCATGAGCGTGCAGTTCATGACGGTTATCATCGTCGGCCTGCTGGTCATTGGTCCGAGGCTGCGTGTCGTCTGCAGGCGGGCGAACCTCATCACGCCGCCCGATTACGTCCTCCACCGGTTCAACGCACCGATGTTGAGCCTGTTGGTCTCGGTCATCATGATCTTCGTGGCGGGCAACTACACCATCGCGCAGATGCGGGCGATGGGGGCGTTTATCACCGGACTCTCCGGCGGCGCGATCCCGATGACATACGGTGTCATCGGACTCGCGGTCATCATGGTCCTCTACGAGACCCTCGGCGGTATGCGCAGCGTTGCGTGGACCGACGCGTTGCAGGGCATCATCCTGTTTACCGCGTTTTTCGTGCTACTCGTTGTGCTCCGCGTGGAGTTCGGCTCGTTCGCGACGGCCACCGCGACCGTCGCAAAGACCGCGCCGGAGAAGGTCCGGCCGCCGGATGGCGACCACCTGCGCATGTGGTGCAGCTACCTCGTGCTCTTCGGCCTCGGGGCCAGTTGCTACCCGATGGCGATCCAGCGCCTCTACGCCGCCCGCAACGCCAAGACGCTGAAACACTCCATTGTGCTCATGGCCTTCATGCCGCTCTGCACGACCCTCATCGCGCTCATCACCGGCATCTACGCGGCGTCGCAGTTGGCATCGGTGACCGGCACGGACACGGTCCTGCCGCGACTCTGCGCGATCATCGTGGAGGTGTCGCCGCTCGGGCACGTGCTCGTGCTCACGATTTTCGCGGCTGTGCTGGCGGCGCTCATGAGCACGGCCGACTCCGCGCTCCTGAGCATCGCGAGCATGGCCACCCGCGACATCTACGCGCGGTACATCAACCCGCGCGCGACACAGGCCGCCCTCTCCACCGTAAGCAAACGGCTGTCATGGTTCATCATGGGCGCCCTCGTGTTCGTCGCGCTGCAGGACATCGGCGACCTCAAACAGCTACTCGACATCAAGTTCGAGATGCTCGTTCAGGTCGCGCCGGCGTTTTTCTTGGGCCTACACACGCGCGTAGCGGCGCGACCGATCGCGGCCGGGCTCGTGGTAGGCGTTGCGGCCGCCCTGGCGATCCGGTTTGCATGGAGCCCGACGGTCGCCGGGATCCACGCCGGAACGATCGGGCTTGTGGCGAACGCCGCCGTCGTCTGGCTCGTCCAGGCCGTGGAAACGCGGTCGACGCAGCAGGGTGTGGTACGGAAATCGTGATTCCCCCATGCGGCCGGAGCGCGAACACCACACCGCGATGCCGGCGGCGAACAAAAACTCAAGCGTGAAACGTATGGGGCGGCGTTATCGGCCTCGCAGCCTTGGCGAGCGGACGCCCGCTTGGCTCCGAGAATCGTCCGTCGCAAATGTAAAAAAAAGTGGAATGGGCCTGGCGGCAGTGGCAATCGCCGATGGTACCGGATATACTCAGCGCGGATTCTGGGGGCACGGCGCTTCGATTCGCGCGTGTCGGCGGCGTCAAGCGCTGCGGTCAGCGATGACGATCTGCGCGGGTGTCACGCCGTCACCCCCTTGAAAGCGCACGGAGACGCATCACCATGATCAAGCGATTCCTCGTTGGCACGAGTGCTGCCCTGATGACCTGCTCCTTCGCGGCGGTAGCGCAGACCGGCACCGTGACCCGAACCGGCGCGGCCGCCGAGACGCGCGCGGCAACCCCATCGAACACGGGTGACCCGCTATCGAAGCTCAAGCGATCCCGTCCCAAGCCCCGGGGCTCAAGTTCTCTCGCCGTCCTCCGCAAGCGTGTCGACGTGGATTGGGACGAGATCCCGTTTGACGAAATGCTCGACTGGCTTCGCGAGCAGGGCAACATCAACGTCATCGCGCGCTGGAACGCGCTCGGCGTCGAGGCCGTTGATCGCGAATCGCCCATCACGCTCGGGCTCCGCAACGAGACCGTCGCAACCGTCCTCAACGAGGCGCTGGATCAACTCTCCGAGACGGGCGCGGTCAAGTACCGTGCCGTCGGGGGCACGATCAGGATTTCCACGGAGCAGGATTTCAATCGCAAGCTCTACGTCCGTGTCTACGACGCGACCGACCTGTTGATGCGGATGCCGAACTTCCAGGAAACCGCGCCGCAGATCGACATTTCCGGCCGCAGCAGCGCTGGCGCTGGCGGTGGCGGCGGCGGCGGCGGCGGTGGCGGGCGCGGCGGTGCGAACCAGGGATCCATCTTCAGCAACACACAGACGCAGCAGCAGCAGGAAGAAGAGGACGACGACGAGCTTGACGACCGCCTCGAAGAACTCGCCAAGATCATCATGGAAACCATTGCGGTCGAGAGTTGGATCGATAGCGGCGGCCGGGGCACGATCAAATGGTTCAATCGGTCGCTCATCGTCTCGAACACGATCGAGGTCCATGAGCAGATCGCGGGACCGTTCTCGTTCGACTAGTGCGCGACGAGGGCGGGTCAGGCGCGCCCCGCCGCGACCAGACCCTACGCATCCCCGTCAGGATTGAGTGAGCTGCAGCGCGGTGCGGACCGCGTCGGCGGTTACCCGCTCAATCCTGATTGTTTTTTGCGCGGATCCGGCGCCTCGCTCGATCGTGATGTCCCGCGCCCGGATCCCGAGCCGGTCTGCGAGAAATGCGATCACGGCCTTGTTGGCCTTACCCTGTTCCGGCGGCGCCGCCACGGCAATCCGTACACGGTCGCCCCACAAGCCGAGGCACGTCGTCCGTGACGCGCCCGGAACGATTTTCACCGGCAGTACGACGCCGTTGTCGACAGTCCGCAGGTCAATCATACCGATACTCCAGGCATGACCACACAATATGAAATCGGGGTCATCGGTGCCGGCAACGCCGCGGAGGGCATCGTGCACGGCATCCTCCGCAACAGCGTGCTGCTCGATGACCGGATCATCGCGTCGGACCCGGCGGCCGCCCGCAGGAAGGTCTTCGTCGACCGGTTCCACATCGACGTCACCGACGACAACCGGCGCGTCGCAAGCGACAGCTACATCCTGCTCCTGGCCGTCAAACCACAGCAATACGTCGACGTGTGTCGCGGCATCGCCGACCTCATCCGCACCGAGCACCTCATTGTGTCCATCATGGCGGGCGTTTCGACCGCCAGCATCGAGGCCCAATTCGCCCACGTCGACGCACGCGTCGTCCGCGTTATGCCGAACCTGCCGATTCATGTCGGCGCCGGCATGGCAGGCGTCCACGCCGGGCGCCACGCGCGAGAGGTTGACCTCCTGCGCGCCCAGCGCATTTTCGACGCCGGCGGCAAGTCTATCGTCATCGACGACGAATCGCTCATGGACGCCGTGACGGCCGTCTCCGGCAGCGGACCCGCGTACTTCTACTACTTCGTCGAGGCGATCACAGACGCCGGCGTGGACGCCGGGCTCTCACCATCACAGGCCGCCATCCTGGCAAAGCAAAGCTGCCTCGGCGCGGCGCGTATGATGCTCGAATCCGGGGAGAGCCCGGCCGTCCTGCGCGACAAGGTCACGTCGCCCGGCGGCACGACGCAGGCAGCGATGGAATCCATGGGCAAGAACGGCGTATTCGACCACATCAAAGAGGCCGTGTCGGCCGCCCGAGATCGAAGCCGGACGCTCGGCACGTAGATCAACGTCCCTGCCGAACCCACCGGATGCTGTGTGTCCAGCGCACACGGCCCACCAGGGCTATGGCTCGCCCCACCGCTGACCCCGTGCCGCAGGCTTGCCCGACGCCGATCGTACGACACGTGCCCTGCGCAACCCCGCGTGTCCGGCAAAACGACGGTGAACGCGCGGGCATGGTGCCCATGCCCCACTGGTTCTCGGACGCTCGTCGGCTCGTACGGGACGCACACGAGGCCCGCGCAGCACGCGTTGACTCGCGCCCGCGACGGCGATACCATCCATAAACCCCATGGGACAAGGCGACGCGCGCTCTGGGGGCGGGGGCCTCAGCAGCCCGATGCGCCGGGGTGGGCCGATAAGTTCCCGTGGGAGTCACGGGATGCATGCGTCGTCGTCGCACGCGAAGGGGAGACCTACCATATGCTCACAACGCATCGACTCGCGGCCGCGTCGTGGATGGGGGTGTTGGTCGTGTCGGTCCTTGGGTGGCCGCGGGCCGGTGCACGGGCCGATGTCGCCGCCGGTCAGCCGGACGCACCGCAATTCCGCCAGCCGACGTGGGCGCCGGATGTGTACGGCGGCTACGCGACCGACCGTATCATCATCAAGCTACGCGCGCCGCTCAGCGTCGACGCCACCGCCGGCGCGCAGGGCGTCACGCTAGCGCGCGGTCCGAAAGCCACGACGCCGAATGCGCCGGCGACCAACGCCGGCGCGACGCCCGCCGCCGTCTTACCGGACGCCGCATGGGATGCGTTGCGGGCGAAGTGGCATGTGCAGCGTATCACGCGTCTGTATCCGCATCCGTTCCAGCACCAGGCCCTGGCGGTCAAGTACGGCCTCGACCGAACCTACGTCGTCGAAGTGCCCACGGGCACGGACACGCCGGTCATGGCCGCGGACTTCGACGCGCTCGTGGACATCGTGGAACATTGCGACCTCGCCCAGGTCGGCAGTGTGTCGCTCATCCCGAACGATGCGTCGTTCGACCAACTTTGGGGCATGCACAACACCGGTCAGACCGGCGGCACTGTCGACGCCGACATCGACGCACCCGAGGCGTGGGACATCCACACCGGCGATCCCGGCACGGTCACCGTCGCCGTCATCGACAGCGGCGTCTCGCCCCACGTCGAGTTTGGTGACCGCCTTATTCCCGGCACGAACACGCAGAATCCGTCCACACCCGACGACACGTCCGATTCGTGTCCACACGGGACGCACGTCGCGGGCACCGTCGCGGCCACGGGCAACAACGGCATCGGCGTTGCCGGTGTGTCGTGGGGCGCGCTCATCATGCCGGTCCGCATTGCGAACGGCTGCTCGTTCAACGTCGGCGACCTGACCGAAGGCATCATCTGGGCGACCGAGCACGGCGCCGACATCTGCACGATGAGCCTGCAGGTGTCGTTCTTCAACCAGGCACTCGAGGACGCCGTCAACTTCGCCCACGACGCCGGCGTACTGCTCATTGCCGCAACCGGCAACAACATGGGCAACTTCGTCGCCTATCCCGCGAAGTTCGAGAACTGCATGGGGGTCGCCGCGACGACCGACACCGACACACATGCATCGTTTTCCAATTGGGGTCCGGAAGTCGACCTGGCCGCGCCGGGTGTGGATGTCTTTTCAACCTGGATCGGCAATGGCTACACATTCCTTAGCGGCACGTCGATGGCCACACCGCACGTGAGCGGACTCGCCGCGCTTATCATGTCGTACGCCCCTACCATGACCAACGTCCAGGTGTGGGACGTACTCGTGAGTTCCGTTGACGACGTCGGTGCACCGGGCTGGGACGAGTTGTTCGGCTGGGGGCGGCTCAACGCGTTCGAGGCGCTCATGCAGGCGAACCCCGTCGGCATCGAGTTCACGTACCCGAACGGCGTCCCGGAAGTCCTGCCGCCCGGCGAGGACGTCACGTTCCCCGTCGAACTCACCATCATCGGCACTGAGCTGCTCGATGAGAATTCGCCCAAGATCCATATCTCCGTCGACGGCGGTCCGTTCACCGCAACGCCGATGACGCAGACCGGACCCACCGCCTACGATGCCGTGATCCCCGCTCAGGCGTGCCTCACGGACATCCGCTACTTCTTCAGCGCCAGACTCGTCACCGGCGACGTCTTCACCGGGCCGCCCGACGCACCCGCCGTGTGGTTCGACGCGATGGTGCACGCGGGCCTCGAGATCGTATTCGACGACGACATCGAGGGTGACATCTCGATCTGGACGGTCGTGAATGACACGGCGCTCACGGCCGGCGCTTGGGAACAGGCCGAGCCGAACGCCACCACATGGGACGGCGCCCCGCTCGCCCCCGGTGAGGACGCGACACCGACGGGCTCGATGGCGTTCGTCACGCAGAACGGCGCCCCCGGCGGCGCGGCGTCGGCGTCCGATGTGGACGGCGGTCCGACCGATCTCATCTCGCCGGTGTTCGATCTTGCCGGCGGCGACGGATCCGTCGCATACGCGTACTGGTTCGCGACAACGCTCGGGGAACCCGACGTGCTCACGGTGTCCGTGTCCAACGACGGCGGCAACACCTGGATACTCGTCGACACGGTCGCGACGACGGACGGCGCATGGCTCACCACCTCGTTCCGCGTCGGCGACTTCGTCGAACCGACGGACGCCGTCGTCGTACGCTTCCGCACCTCGGATGTGCCGAACAACTCGTTCACGGAGGCCGGTATCGACGATGTCGTCGTTTCGCGCTTCCTCTGCGGTGACGTTCAGGACATTGCGATCCTGTCCAGCGACCCGCCCGACAACGCCCGCGACGCGCGACAGCCGTCCGAACCCGACGGCAGCAACCCGGACGGGTGGCAGACGATTGACCTGACGTTCGACGGCGATACGGCCGGCCTCGCGCCCGCTGATTTCACCGTGTCGCATACGGCCGGCGGCCCACCGCCCACCGTGACGAGCATCACGTCCAACGGCGACATCGCGACCGTGGAGCTCAGCGACATCATCGCCGACCTGGCCTGGACAACCATCACCCACAACGCCAGCGCCACGAGCACGCGCATCGGGTTCCTGCCGGCCGACGTCAACGAAGACGGCGTCAGCAACGCCAACGACATCCTCGCCCTCATCGATGGACTCAATGGTGTCGGCGATCCGTTGCCGTCGTATAAATCCGACATCGACCGCACCGGTGCGCCGAACGCATCGGACATCCTGCGCCTGATCGACCTGCTCAACGGCGCCGGCGTGTACCAGCAGTACCTCGGCGCCACGCTGCCCGAGTAACGACGCTACGGCCCGGTCCGTTGCGACCTTGTTTCGGCGCCGTGGGACGATGGGTGCACCGCGCGGTCGCGCTCACCACTGCAGCGAAGCGTATGCATGTCAGGCACCGTGCGCTGCGCCATAAGCTCAATGCCCGCAAGATTCGATACGACCTCGTTCGGAATGCAGGGGCCGTAGTTGCGGTGTCGTCTTCCAGGGAGATGGCCGCATCAACCTCTCAGGCGAGAAGCCTCAAGAAGGACCAGCGCGGGCGCCTTACTCGATCCGGACTCGGCCGCGGCCTCGCTGGATGCGGCCGATCGGGAGCGGGGTCTCGCCGGCTTGCCGGAGGGCGCGCATCACGCCCTTGACGTAGATGGGTCGGACCAAGAACACGTAGCCGACGCCCATGTTGAAGACCTTGTACATCTCGCCGCGCGTCGTCCCGAGGCCGCGGAGGAACTCGAAGATCGGCGGCGGGGTCCAGGCGGACCTTTTGATCACGGCGTCGCAACGCGGCGGCAGCGTGCGGGCGATGTTCTCGCGGAGGCCGCCGCCGGTGATGTGGGCCATGGCCGTAACCACGCGCTTGACGGGGTACGCGCGGAGGACGGCGCGTACGGCGTCGACGTAGATTCGCGTGGGCCTGAGCACGGCGGCGCCCAGCTTTTCGCCGAGTTCGTCGTAGCGCGTATCGAGCCGGCATCGCGACTTGGCGAGTAGCCTTCGGACGAGCGTATAGCCGTTCGCGTGGATGCCGTTTGACGGCAGCGCGATCACCACGTCGCCCGGGCCGACGCGCGACGTGTCGATGCGGCGATGGTACTCGACGACGCCCAACGCAAACCCGGCCAGGTCGAGCTCACCGGGACGGTAGAGGTCGGGCATCTCGGCGGTTTCGCCGCCGAGCAGGGCGCACCCGGCCTTGCGACAGCCGGCGGCGATGCCGTCGATGACCGCCTTGAGCGCGGCGGGGTCGAGTTTGGACACGGCCAGGTAATCGAGGAAAAAGAGCGGCTCGGCGCCGACCGTGATGAGATCGTTGACGTTCATCGCGACCAGGTCGATGCCGATCGTGTCGAGACGCTTCATCTGCAGCGCGATGAGCACTTTCGTGCCGACACCGTCGGCGCACCCGACGAGCAACGGTTTCTTGTAGTTGCGGCGGAAGAGCTGCTCGTCGTAGTCAAGGCGGAACATGCCCGCGAACCCGGCGTGCCCGTT
>JBHHVO010000023.1:0-16617 GCA_046754365.1 Phycisphaerae bacterium
GGAGCGTCTGGTTGGGCTGCGGATCGAGCGCGGCGTGCTCAACGAGATCCACAGTCGCGTCGGGGGGCGTGTCGGGTGTTCCCATATCAAGGAACTCGCCAGTAATGTCGTGCATTTCGCGGCGTCGTACCTTGTGGGGAGGCGAGCCGGCGTTGAGCCCATGAGTATGGATTTCGCGCGGCGGTCGCCCGACGAGCGGTTCGCCATGACGAAGGAGCTATTGAGGGATTCGTGCCTCGCGTACTGCCAAACGACGGCGCACGGGCTCGACGAGCGCATCGGCATCAAGCGCGTCGGCGAAGAGCACGCGCACAGCGTTCCCTTGGGGACGTACGAGGCGTCGCTCGGCGTGTTGCTGAAGGATCGCGCGGCGCGTTGGGCGGACAAAACATACGTGCGCTATCGGGACGGTGACAACGTCGGTGACATGAGCTTCGGTGCGTTCGCGGAGACGGTGGAGCGGATCGCGCGGCATCTGGTGGATCTGGGTATCGGCTCCGGCGACCGGCTGGCGATGATTTCAGAGAATCGGCCCGAGATGTTCTTGTTTGAGATGGCGGTGATGTCGATCGGGGCCGTCACGGTGCCGATTTTCGCGGGGTATGGGACGGCGCAGGTGTCGTATGTATTGCGGCACGCCCGGCCTCGGTTTGTCGTCGTGTCCGGGGCGCACCAACTTGAGAAGATCGAGCGCGCACGGTTCCCGTGGGTTCGCGGGTTCTATGCCATGGATTTCGACGCGGCGTGTGGGGATTGGGGAGCGGAGAAGTTTTCGGCTCTCACACAAGCGGGCGGCGCGCCGCCGGAGCGCGTCGCGGAGCGCGTCGAGGCCGTCCGACCGGACGATCTGTGCATGGTGATGTATACGTCGGGGACGACGGGGCCTCCGAAGGGCGTGCGGCTGAATCATCGCAATCTGATATCGCAGCAGAAGGCGGTGTCGCTACTGTGGGATGTGGATGAGCACGACGTGTTTCTGAGCTACCTTCCGTGGCATCACAGTTTCGGTGGACTCTTTGAGCGATTCATCACGCTGTATAACGGGAGTGAGCTGTGCCTGGATGACTCGCGTGGTCGGAACGTGGACCGGTTGATCGCAAACTGGCAGGTCTTCGACCCGACGGTGTTTCTGAGCGTACCGCGGGTGCACGACCAACTCGTCGCACGGTGTCGCGAGGATCGCGATGTGGACAAGCTGGTTTTCGGGGGTCGGCTCCGGTTTGTGTTTACGGCCGGGGCTCCGTTGCCCGCCGATGTGGCCGAGGCGTACCGCGATCACGGCATCCCCGTGCTCGAGGGGTGGGGGCTGACGGAGACATCGCCGTGCGTGACGCTGACGACGAAGGAGGGGACGTGGCGCAGCGGGTATGTCGGGTTTCCGATTCCCGGCACGACGGTCCGGATCGACGGCGACCAGGAGATTCTGGTCAAGGGTCCGAACGTCATGGAGGGCTACCTGGACGACGAGGAGGCGACGGCACAGGTGATCGACGACGAGGGGTGGTTCCACACGGGGGATCTCGGCGAGTTTTCGCGCGAGGGTCTGCGGATTTTCGGCCGGAAGGACGGCACGTTCAAACTTACGACCGGTGAGAAGGTGCATCCGCAGCGCATTGAGAATGTGCTCGTAAATGAGTCGCGGTTTGTACACATGGCGCTCGTGATCGGGAGCGGGCAGGACTACGTGGGTGCTTTGATTTATCCCGACATGGGTCGGCTCCGGGCGTGGGCGCAGGATCAGGACATACCCGAGGATGCGTTGCCGGACCACCCGACGGTACGTGCGCTTTTTGCCGCGGAACTGGCGCGACTTAACCCTATGATCGACGTAAAGTATCAACGTGTGCGGCGTGCGGTGCTCGTGCATCGCGAGCCGTCGCTTGCGCAAGGGGAGTTGACGCCGTCGGGCAAGATCGTGCGGAAGGCGGTGCTTTCGAACAGTCAGCACCGGATCAAGGCGCTGTTCTCGCCTGATCCGCCGGAGGAGATCATCGACATGGCACGGGAATTGCAGAGGATTTAGCATCGTGGGAGATCACGGCTATCCACATGTTGTGATTGCCGGTGGGGCGCGGACGCCGATCGGCGTGAAGTGCGGCACACTGGCGGGGTTTTCGCCGGAGGATCTCGCGGTTCTGGCGTGTGAGAAGGCGATTCGCCGCAGCGGCATTGATCGATCCAAGATCGATGCCGCGATCGGGGCGAATGTATATCAGTACACGGCGCCCGGCATGCAGGACATCTATTTCCCTCGTAATGTGGCGCTGCGGTGTCGTTTGAATACCGAGGCGCCGGCGCTCATGGTGCAGCGGATTTGCGGTTCCGGTCTGCAGACGGTCGTGAGCGCGTTTCAGATGATTGCGCTTCCAAGGCAAGTGGACGATACGGATGTCGTGTTGTGCTTCGGCGCCGAGACGATGTCGCGGACGCCGCAGATCGTTCGCGCGGAACGGTCGAGGGCGAACTTCTGGGAATTCAAGGAAGGCGGGCGTGTAGAGGACACACTGCTGTTGGGTTTGAACCACGATCTGGCGGACACGACCATGATGGGGACGGCCGACGCGTACGGCGCGCGGATGGGGGTGACGCGCGACGCGTGCGATCGGTTCGCGGCGCTCTCCCATATGCGGGCCCGGGCGGCGTACCGCAGCAGCCATGTCAACGGTGGGGATGCGCTGGGCGGCATGTTTGCGATCGACGCGACAGACCGGGGTGGGCAACCGGTCCACCTGGCGCGGGACGAATGCGTCCGCAAGTGTACGGTGGATGACCTCGCGCAGCTTGGGGGGTTTACGCCGAACGGGTTGGTGTCGGCCGGCAACGCGAGCGAGCTGAGTGACGGCGCCGCGGCGCTGTTGATCGCCGAGCGGACTCGTGCGGAGGCGCTCGGCGCCGCGACGCGGTTTGAGGTGGCCGGGTACGGCGTTGTGGGGGTGGAGCCGCGTGTCATGGGTCGTGGTCCGGTTCCGGCCGTGGCGCAGGCGCTGGCCCGCGCGGGGATCAAGAAGGAGGACGTCGGGCTGTGGGAAATCAACGAGGCGTTTGCGGCGCAGTATCTCGGCGTTGAAAAGGAGTTGGGACTTGATCGGGAGATCACGAACGTCAACGGCGGCGCGATCGCGATAGGGCATCCGCTGGCCGCGACGGGCGCGCGTCTCCTCGTGGATCTCATGTATGAGATGCAGCGTCGTGACGTCCGGTACGCCTGTGCGTCCGCGTGCATCGGGGGCGGGCAGGGCGTAGCGATTGTTCTGCGCGACACGGAACGGGGATGAGCTCCGGTGCCGACCGGTGGAACGCGCAGAAAGGCACGGCACGGCGCCGGTGGATCGTGACGTGGAACAGGACTCTATTGTGACGCCGGCTGCAGCATCCATGGGAATCGGAACCTGGGTACGCAAGTGCGGCCCTACGATGTCGGGTTCACAGATGTCAGATGACGGCCGCGCCGGCGGCCCGCTGGACGTGAACCACGCGACGTCGGCGCCCGACGTGTGCGTCGGCGTGTCGTGTACAGAGTTGGAGCGACGGGTATGAGGAAGGCATTCTTCTTTGGCGACAAGGCCCTCGAGGCGTCTGTCCGGCGTGTGAATGAGGTGCGATGTGTGGCGGTCATCGGCGCCGGCACGATGGGCCGCGGGATCGTGGGCGACCTGCTGGACAAGACCGACTACGAAGTGGTGGTGCTGGATGTCGACCAGGGGGCGCTGGACGCGATGCGGGATGCGCTGGCGCGCGTCCAAGACCGACAGATCAGTGAGCACCGCATGCGCAAAGAGGACGCACGTGCCCGCGCAGCCCGCGTAACGTATACGCAGGACTACGGGGATATCGGGCGCGCGGACGTCGTCTGGGAGGTGGCCACCGAGCGCGGCGATGTGAAGGCCGCGATCTTCGAGGCGATCGAACGCGTCGTGGATCCGGAACGCATTGCGGCGGTGTTTTCGAACACGTCGTCACACACGACCGGAGAACTGGCCGCGCTGTTTACGTCGGAGGCGTTGCGCGAGAAGTTGCTGACCGTTCATGGTTATTTCCCATTCCAGGCCAACCGCCTCATGGATGTTATGAAGGGCAAGTACGCGTCGAACGAAACGTTCCAGTTCGGCGTCGTGTTCGCGGACCAGATCCTTGAAAAAACCGTGATCGCGCTGCCGATCGATCATCATGGGTATGTTACTGATCCGATCTTTCAGGCGATGGCGGCGATTATTTCGTGGGACGTTCGTAGCGACCGGGACATCGTGCAGCTCGGCGGCCTGTGGGACCTCTTTACCGCGAATCCATTCTCCGTACTCGATCGGACCGGGCACATGCCCTACACGGAGTCGTCGCGGCATTTCGGTACGGCGTTGCCGCCGACGGACCGGCTGCGGTGTCTTTATGACCGCGACGGGCGGCCGTACCCGGCGTGGATCGGCGCTCTTGAGCGGGCGGGTCACACGGGTGTGAACACGGCGGCGCGCAAGGGGTTCTATGCATGGAGCGAAGGGGATCGCCCGAGGCCGACAAGGGTTCTCGATCCGGCGAACGGTGACTATGTTCCGATCGGCGAAATATCTCGAAAGGATTTCTGGTCGTACTATGAGGCGGCGGATCGCGATCGACGTGCGGGCCGGATCAAGAGTGCCGCGTCGATCGTGCATGTGGCGTGCGCGGATGACGCCGGCGGCCGCGCGTTTCGGCGCTATGCCCTGCCCATATGCCTTTATGCCCTGGACTTGATTCAAGACGGCGTGGCCACGCCGGGTCAGATCAACGCGTCGACGCGCGCCGGTTTGCGTTTCAAGACGGGGCTGATTGAAGTCATCGACGCGCTGATCGCGTCGCTGACGGTGGATGGTTTTCTCGAGCTCGTGCGTCGCGCCCGCGACGAGAACGCGAGCGACACGTTTGTCGTGGACATGCTGGACATCGACGGGCTTTCGGGGCCGCGGACGGGGAAGCCGTGTCTGCTGCACGACATGCGAAAAGCGAATCGGTCCCGCCTGTTGGGCTATGGCAAGTACTACCAGACGCCGGTGGCGGAACTGAACCTGGGGACCGGCGCGTATGATGGGTATTATCCGGATTTGAAGTTTTACGCGCCGTCGTCGCGAGATCGAACGGCGAGCATTGTTTTCAATACGCCGCTTCGGGGTAATGTGTTCAACCGCGCGGTTGTTGATCAACTTGCACACGCGTATGGCCGCGTACTCGGTTGGCATCGAACCGGCCGTTGCGGGGCGGTGCTCTTCTCCGCAGCGGGGTCGGGGATGCGCATGCTCGGCGCCGATGCGCGGGAATTCAATCGCGGCTGGTTTGAGCGCGACAAGGGCTACGCGCCGCTTGGCGAGGCGGAGGCGAGCGCCTCGAGCCGCAACGCGGTGAGCCTGTTTCGCCTGATTCAGAAGAGTCCGGTGGCCACGATCGGCGTGTTCGGCGAGAAATGGGGCGGCGGGGCGGAGTTCACGTATTTTCTGGATCTCCGCTATGACGTGCGGGCGGAGGGGTTCGTGTTCGATTCGCTTGAGCGCGTCTCGCGCTGGCAACAAAAGAACACGTACAACCAGCCGGAGCTCGACTATGCGATTCTTCCGGGGTTCGGTGCGGTCGGGGAGCTCAAGCGACTGGGCATGGGCGATTCGGTGATTTTCGAGGTTTTTGATCAGGGCATGACGGCGGATCGCGCGTTTCAGGTGGGGCTGAGCAATGGGGTGTACGACGACGAGCTCGAGGCGCTTTGTCGCGGGTATGAGCGGGCGCGGAACATGGCCAAGGATGCGCCGTATTCACGGGCGCTGTTCAAGCAGGAGATGGCGCGTGGTGCGGACGATGAGACACTCGCGCGGGAGACCGGGGAGACATTCAATCCCGAGAAGAACCCATTTATCCGTACGGGACTGCTTGCGTTGCTCGATCGTGGCCACAAGGCCCCGAAGATGGACTACGCGTGCACGCGGACGCGGCTTCCCGGGTGGGCGTATCCGCCCGAGAACGGCCTGACGGGAGTTGATGAGGGCGGAGCGACGGTCGTGCGGCCCCCGGATGACGGAGGGCGGGCGTGACGCGTGTGACCGTATTGCTCCGTGCCTGCGCGGTTGCCGCGCCGTCCGGGTTTTGCGGTGTCCCGGGGGGTTTGACGTACGCTCGCGGCGGGCATGCCACGTGCATGGGGAGTCATAGCATTGACCGTTGAAGACATGGTTCAGGATTGTCGGGACGTGGCGGAGCTTCTTCCGGACGAGGCGGTTGCGCTGGCGCGGGAGCGACATCCCGATGTTTCGGGATTCGGTGTATTCCCTGTGTATGCTCCATTCGAGATCATTCATGCAGCGGGTCTGCTTCCGGTCGGACTATTCGGCGCCGGCAATCGGCTGGAGATTTCGCACGCGGATTCGCGCTTCCAGTCGTTCATCTGTTCGATCGCGAAGAGCACGCTTGAGCTCTTCCTGGCGGACAAGATGACCGCGTTTTCCGGCGTGGTATTCAGCTCGATCTGCGATGTCGCGCGGAACCTGGCGAGCCTGGTCGAGCGGAACACGGAGGGGCTGTACGTTGAATACCTTCACCTGCCGCAGCATGCGCATTGCGCGGCGTCGATCGCGTATACCCGCGCGGAGTTCGAGCGTTTTCGGCGCAAGTTGTCGGCGCACCTGGGCCGACCGATCACGGACGATGCGATTCGCTCGAGCGTCGGCGTGTACAACAAGGTGCGCCGTCTGATACGCACGCTGTATCGTGAGCGTACCGCCCGGCCCGGCTGTCTTGCGGCGTCCGAACTGTGCGCCGTGGTTCGCGCGGGGACGTCGATGATGCCGGAGGACTTCGTAGGGGTTCTCGAACCGCTCATCGACCTTGTCCGGAAGCGCTCGGTGCACCCAATGGATACGGTGGATGTCGTGGTCGAGGGCGCGTTTTGTGAGCAGCCGCCGCTGGGTCTTGTGGACGTGATCGAGGCGGCCGGTTGCAGCATCAAGGATGACGACATGATGGTGGGGTGGCGGCTGTTTTCCGAGGATGTGGACCTCGGGGCGGCGCCGATCGACGCCCTGGCCGACGCGTATCGGGTCAGCAGCGTCTATACGTCCGTCCGACACAACGCTCAGCGCCCGCGCACGGACGCACTTGTCGAGCGCATGAAGGCATCGCGGGCCGATGCCGTCGTTTTTGCACCCGCGAAGTTCTGTGAGCCCGCCCTGCTCGATTATGTCTTATATCGCCGGAAGCTCGAGGCGAGCGGTATACCGCACATCAAGCTGGAGTTCGAGGAGAAGATGTGGGCGTTCGACACCGCTCGTACGGAAATGGAGACGTTTGCGGAGTCGATGTTGTTTGACTAGCAGGCTGTTGAACAATGCGCCGCCAGCGCTCGAGGCACGTATTCCCACGGGAATAACCGGGATGGAGCCGACGGTGGCACCGCCTGTTGGATAAGGAAGCACCCATGCAAACGGCTGTTACGGACAAGCGGGATTATCGAGGGATCGTGCATGACCTGTCGCGCGACATCATGACCGACTGGATGAAGCAGCTCGCCGAGGCGGCCCAGACGGGGGCGCCGTCGGCCTACATGATGATCAGCGGGAACTGCGTGGAGATCCTCCGCTGCTTCGACATCCTTCCGGTGTTTCCGGAGGTCAACGCCCTGCAGCTTGCGATTCGCAAGAAATCGCTTCCGTATATTATCAAAAGCGAAGAGATCGGCTACGCATCCGACAACTGCGCGTACGTCAAGGCGGATGTGGGGTACACATTATGCGGTGGCGTCGGCGAGGGCGGCAACATTCCGAAGCCGACGCTGATCGTATGCAACTTCGTCGGCTGCAACGTCTATATCAAATGGTTTGAGCACTGTTCGGAGCTTCTCGGCGTGCCGCTGACGATGCTCGACATTCCATTCGTTCGCGACGGCGCGCCGTCTCCGGACGACGTCCGATACGTGATATGTCAGCTCGAGGAGCTGATCGAGCGGTGTGAAACGATCACCGGTAAGGCGTTCGACATCGATCGCCTGCGTGAAGTCCTGCGCCACTCCGCGCGGGCGGAGGCGGGCTGGCACCGCGCCAAGGACCTTTGCAAGCGGCGGCCGGCTCCGTTCGACTCGTATTTCGACAGCATCAACATGATGGGCCCGATCAACGCCCTGCGCGGTACGCCCGAGGCGGCAGACTTCTTTGAGACGGCCGTCGCTCATTACGAAGGCATGGTGGCCGACGGCATCGGGGCGGCCGAGGAAGAGCGGTTCCGCATGGTCGTGGAGGGGCCTCCGCCGTATCCGTATTACCGCTCGTTCCGCGACCTGTTCGAGACGTGGGGTGCGGTAGCGGTACAGAGCACGTATTCCACGGTTGGCGGCACGTGGGAATTCGGCTTCCGGCACGATCCGGACAGACCCCTGGAAAGCATTGCGGAGCAGATGCTCATGCATAATCTGTGCAACCGTTCCATGTTGGATCGCTACGCGCAGATTCGCAACTACATCGAGAACTGGGAGGCGGACGCGCTCGTCATCCACAGCGTCAAGAGCTGCCGCCTGTTCTCCGCCGGCCAGGGGGACATGCGCGAGTACTTTACGAAGGAACTGGGTGTACCGACGCTCATGGTGGAATCGGATCTTGAGGATCCTCGCTACTATGCCGAGGCGCAGATGAAGAATCGGATCGATGCGTTTTTCGAGGCGCTGCAGTACAAGCGCATCCGGCAGGGCGGAGACGGCGGTCCGGCGTGACGGGATGGAGCGGTTACGGCCGACCGGCGCCGGCATGCGGCCGCTTCATCCGTGCAGTGGTTTTCGGGTCCGCGGTGGAACGAGGTGCGCTCCGGTGGGCCATGGCTGGTGCGATGGCCGGAGAATGGGAACCCGTGGAATCGGGGACCGTGCGGACCGTCCGAGAGGTGGGACTATGAAATACGCCGTAGGCGTCGATGTGGGCAGCACGCAGACCAAGGCGGTGCTGCTCGACCCGTCGCGCGCGATCGCCGCGCGAGCGTTGATGGACACGGGGGCCAACGTGAAGCGTGCGGGGCAACGCGCGCTGGACAACGTGCTGCGCGAGTCCGGTGTCGCGGTGTCCGAGGTCGGGTTTGTCGTTGGGACGGGGTACGGGCGGTACAAGATCGAGGCGGGCGACGCACAGGTCACGGAGATTTCGTGTCACGCCCGAGGCGCGCAGATGTTATTTCCGCAGACGCGTACGGTCGTCGACATGGGCGGGCAGGACACCAAGGCGATCAAGGTCGGCGCTGAGGGCGACGTCATCGACTTCTGCATGAATGACAAGTGCGCCGCGGGCACGGGACGTTTCCTCGCGGGCGCCGCGGAGGTGCTGGGTTTGACACTGGATGAGCTCGGCGAGATTTCCCTCAAGGGGACACGACCGATTCGGCTGACGAGCGTATGTACCGTTTTCGTCGAGTCGGACATCCTGAGCCATTTAGCGCAAAAACAGAAGGTGGAGGACATTCTCGCGGGCGTGCATGAGGCGATCGCGACCCGTACGGTGGGGCTTCTGCGTCGCGTGGGCGTGGAGACCGAGGTCACGTTTACGGGGGGCGTAGCGCGGAATGTCGGTATGGTGCGTGCGCTCGAGCGGAAGCTCGGCGTCGAACTCAACACGAACGCCGAGTCCCAATACATCGGTGCGATCGGCGCTGCGCTGTTCGCACTGGATCACGTACTTGCCGACGCGCAGCAGGACATCGGTGTTGAACGGCGACCGGCGGTCTGGGTGGATGAATAGGGGAGCGCGACGGTGAACCGGCGGGCGGTGTGTGGTGCCGTTCGGCCGGGCGTTGCGTGGTCGCGTCGTCGCGCGTGCATGCCGACGCGGTACGCAACGTTCCAGGCGATTCGTCGCATCTCGGGACGTGACCGCCGGTGGGATCGGTGTGCGTGCGTTTGGCCAGGGGCGTCGGTGCTTGAAGCAAGGTCTTCGGTGTGGGACGGGCCGGCCGGGCTGCGCGAGCGCATGTCCGCGGTGCTTGCCGGGGGAAACGCGGTATTCGGCGAGGCATGAGACACCGAAGCACGAAGCCTCGGAGATTGCGAATGCCCGGGTGCTACGGGGTGGAGCGCAGGCGGGGATCATCGTGCATCCCTGATCGAAGGAGCTTTTCATGGCGTTTATTGCGGGCGTTGATCTTGGCAGCGGCGCGACCAAGACGGTCATCATCGATGAGACACAACGGGTTCTCGGTCGCGGGATGGAGCGCACGCGCGCGGACTTCGACGTGGTGGCGCGGCGGTCCATCGAGGCGGCGTGCGACAAGGCCGGTATGACGCGGGACTGTATCGACTACATCGCGTCGACCGGACTGGGTCGCTACAGCTTCAGTGAGCGCGATATACAGATTACCGAGATGACGTGCGGCGCTCGCGGCGCGTTCGCGCTCTATCCCGAGGCGGGGTTCGTGCTTGACATGGGTGCGCAGAGCACGCGGGCGATCGCGCTGCGCGACAACGGCAAGGTCAAGGCGTTTCGCACAAACGAGAAATGCGCGGCGGGCAGCGGGGGCTTCCTTCAGCGGATCGCGCGCTATCTCGAGGTCGACATCGAGGACATCGGTACGATCTCGCTCCAGGCCGAGCATCCACAGCCGATCAGCAGCGTCTGCGCCGTGCTGGCCGAATCGGAGATTATCAACCACGTTTCCGACGGCAAGACGGTTCCCGACATCATCCGCGGGGCGCACGAATCCCTCGCCGAGCGGGCGCTGAGCCAGTTGAAGCTCATCGGCTACGAGGGCGCGGTCGTGTTCATCGGCGGTGTGGGGCTGCAGCAAGGCATGGTCGAGGCGTGTCGCGCTCGGTTCGGCGGCCCGGTTCATGTGCCGGACGCCCCATCGCACGTTGTCGCGTACGGCGCCGCGATCCTGGGCCTCCAGCGCTACCGCAAGCGCGAGGCGGCGCTCACGACGGCCTGATCAGCTCCGCAAGGACCACCCGCGGCCAGCGTGTGTTATCGGAGCTGTGGCGATAGCGCCGGGGTTTCCGGCAGCCGATGCGCAGCGCTGATGGGCCGGGCGCCAGGCGTGGTCCGAACGCAACCGCCGCCCCTGACACTGTCACGTCCGGCGGTGTGCCGACGGTTGATCCGACAGTTACCAACTGGTATATTGCCAATAAGAGCAGGTTCCGGTCATGCGCGGCTCCGCGTGTGAGCGGTTCTCTCGCGGAGCGCGCGTTTCCGCGGCGGCCGGTTTCCGAGGCGGACGAGCGGGCCTATGTTCACGTCCATGCGGATCATTCGTGCACGTGTCGTGGTGCCGTGACGGTGCACGCATCATGACTGTGGAGGTTCCCGGCATGTTCATGCGTTGTACCGAAACTACCCCGTGCTATGCGTCACACGATGGTGCAAGCCGCGGACTTGGGTCCGCGCATCCGCAACCTGTGCGCTCGGCGGCGCTTGCGCACGCGGCGGGCGTCGCGGGGCTTGCGAAGCGGCGCGCCGCGGGCGTGCTCGCGATGGCGGCGGGCATGGCGCTTGTGGTGGTCCCGTCCGAAGCGGCGGCGCAATGCTCGAGTCAAGAGGCTACGAAACTTACGGCCGCCGATGCCGCACCCGGCGACCATTTCGGCACGGGCGTGGACCTGAGCGGCGACCTTCTCGTGGTGGGCGCGGTCTTTGACGATGACGCCTGCCCGGCCGACCCGGAGTGCCAATCGGGCTCGGCGTATGTGTACCGTCGCGAAGGTGCCGGCTGGATCCAGGAGGTCAAACTCACGGCGTCCGACGCCCTGGCGGATGATTGGTTCGGTCTTGGCGAGTCGGTGTCCGTGGGTACGGACCGAGCCGTGATCGGGGCGCTCGGCCAGCGTGGGGTTGATGCAGAGACCGGCGCGATCATTGAAGATGCGGGCGCCGCGTATGCGTACACGCGGTTCGCGGATTCGTTCCCTTGCGAGACCGCGGCCGACTGCGAGGCGGTCGGCCTGAGCGTTTGCACCGACGGCGCGTGTGAGGGGGTGGCGTGGGTCGAGGAGGCGAAACTCAACGCGGCCGATCCGGTGGCCGAGACCTGGTTCGGGCGGTCGGTCTCGGTGGATCGTGAAGTCGTGGCGATCGGAGCGTACGAGGCGGACGGCGATGCCCTGTTCACCGGCGCCGCGTACATGTTCCGGCGCTACAGCGACTCGTTCCCATGCGAGACGTCGGAGGATTGCGTGGCCGTGGGTCTAACGACGTGTACGGACAACGTGTGCGACGGCCTGGCGTGGGTCGAGGAGGCGAAGCTGGCGCCGAGCGACGGTCAGGCGTTGGACTGGTTCGGGTTTTCGGTGTCGTTCGATACAGACGTCGTGGTGATCGGTGCGCCGCTCGCGAGCCCGAATTGCTGCTTCGGCCACGCCGGCGTCGGCTGCGAGCAGGCGGCGTGTCAGGGGAGTGTGTGTGCGGCCGACGCGTTCTGCTGCGACACGCAATGGGACGGCATTTGCGCAAACTTAGCGCAGGGTATCTGTGACACGTGCGGGTCGGGTACGGCGTATGTGTATCGGAACGTGGGCGGGAACTGGGTCGCGGAGGGCAAGCTGATCGCGAACGACGCGGCGACGGACGACTTCTTCGGCTGGTCGGTTCGCGTCCGGGGTGATGTGGCGATCGTCGGCGCGTACGGAGACGACGGCGCCGGGCCGGATTCGGGTGCGGCGTATGTGTTCCGGTTCAACGGCGGCAGTTGGGTGGAGGAGGCGGTGCTGACGGCGGCCGACGCCGCGGTGCTGGATTGGTTCGGTTACTCCGTCTCGATCAGCGGAGACGTGGCGATTGTCGGTGCGTTGCTGGACGATGACGACGATGGGGCGCTGCTTAAATCCGGGTCGGCGCATGTGTATTACTTCGACGGATCGACGTGGGCGGAGCAGGTGACGCCGTCGGCGTCCGACAATGAGGCAGGCGACCGTTTCGGTCGTTCGGTGGCCGTGCTTGACGGCGTGGCGGTTGTCGGCGCATACCTGGACGACGACGCATGCGTGGACAACGTGTTCTGCAACTCGGGGTCCGTGTACACGTTCGGCGGGCTGACGGACTGCAACGACAACGACACGCTCGACGCGTGTGACATCGCGAGCGGCGATTCGCAAGATGAGAACGGCGACGGCGTTCCGGATGAGTGCCAGTTGCGGATTGTGTCGAGCGATCCGCCTGACGGGGCGATCGACGCGCGGCAGCCGTCCGAGCCGGACGGTAGCAACGCAGACGGGTGGGATGCGATCGCGGTGACGTTCACCGGGGACACGTCGGCGCTCACGCCGGCGGATTTCGTCGTAACGCTTGATCCGCCCGGGGCTGCGCCCAGCATCACGGAGGTGAGCGCCGCCGGCGATACCATCACGCTCACGTTCGACAGCTTCATTCCGGTCGCGGCGTGGACGATCGTAACCCATACCGAAAGCGACACGAGCGTGCGGATCGGGTACCTCCCGGCCGACGTGAACAATGACCGGATGAGCAACGCGAACGACATCCTCGCGCTGATCGACGCGTTGAACGGCGTCGGCGAACCGCTCGCCGCGTATCAAACCGATATCGACCGCGGCGGCGCGAGCAACCCGAACGACATCCTGCGTACGATCGACCTGCTCAACGGGGCCGGCGACTACGACGAGTTTCTCGGTGCTTCCTTGCCGGAGTAGGCCATGCCGATCATCGCTGGTACAGGCGCATGGACCGTCGCGCAGTCCCCGGACCTGGACTGGAGCAACCTGCTTTATGTGCTCCTGTTCCTCATCATTCCCGCACTAAACGGGCTGGGCAAGTGGATCCGAGAGCGGAGCACAGGCGGCAAGGCCTCGGCCGTCGAGCGGAAACCGCGTAACGACGTTCGGCGGGCGGCGGTTCGAGAACCGCCCATACACCGCCCCGCAGCGCCGGCGGCGCCGCCGCAGCGCGGCCCCAAGCATCGAAAGGCGCGGCCGGTGTCGCCGGCGTCCCGCTCGGCGCGTGTGCCGCTGCATCCGGTGGCCAGGCGGTTTCATGTGGCCGGACCGGTTCATGACGCGGGACCGGCGCAACGCGGCGTCGCGCCGCAGCGCGTGCCGCCGCCGGCGCGAACACCACGTCCGGTGCGGACTGCGGCCAAGCGTCCCCCGGCGCTCGAGCCGGGCGCCACACCCCCCCCAGCCCGACCCCATCGCCGCCGGCCGCCGCGCATGCACGTCGCGCCGCCGGCCGTCAATGTCGACGTCACGCCGTCACCCCCTGTTGCGCCCCGTCACGCCGACGGCGGTCCCACGCACGGTGCGGCGGACATGCTGCGTCATCCGTCACGAGCCGATCTGCGCCGGGCGATCGTGATGAATGAGATCCTCGGTCCGCCGCGCGGCATCCGTTCGTTCACATTCGGCTGCGGTTCATGAATCCCATCTTGCGTCGCTTGGGAATGCCGGGTCCGGCCGGCGCACGGAAGCACCATGCGCCACGCGGCGTCGCCAAGGTCTTCAGGCGGCACGCCGGCTTTGCGTGTGCGCGCTGTTGATGCCGCCGGTGCAGGATCGCGCTCGGCCGGACGACGTAGGCGCCGATTCGGCGAAGCGATTGCTACGTGTTGCGTGACAGGGCTGGGGAACCACTCGTCGGTATACGGGAACTGGCGCTGACATCGCGTTTTCCACCGCGTGTGCGCTGCGACGGCGAGCGTGGGGGTTATTGGGCGGGACGCTCGCATCGGTGAGACCCCGCTTGCGCTTGGGGCTCTGATCCGGCCCGCGGGAGGCGTCGTGGGTCTATTGCCCCGGTACGATTGTCGCACGGGGCAACGGTTGCGGATGGCCGTAGGGTCCGGTAGCGTACGGGGGGTGTAGGCTTCGCGCGAGGCGGATTCGTGCGTGTTGCCTTGTTTGGCCGGTCGTGAGCGGTCACGCGTATGACGAGGCGTGCCGTATGGGCTGCCCGTCGCGGCGGGTAGCGGGTGCGGTTCGCCGGGTATCCGCGGCGCCGCTGAGGGTTCATGTAACTCATTTCGCGAGAGGAAGTTCAAGATGATGCGACGTATGTCGGTAATGATGTTGGCGTTGGGCGGATTGGCCGGTACGGCCTGTATGCCCACGATGACGATTGAAGACCTGAAGGCGATGCGCCCCGAGCGGCCGCCGGAGCTCGACAGGCTCAACATGTTCGTGGGGCATTGGGAGGGCACCGGCGAGGCACGCATGGCGGGCCTGGATCAGGTGCTCAAGAGCACGGGGACAAGCGACATCACGTGGGAGGCGGACCGATCGGCCCTGCTCGAGCGGGGCGACTACGAAATGGAGGGGCTCGGGAACATGAAGGGGCTGGGTCTGTGGACGTATGATCCCAAGGCCCGGAAATACCGGAACGCGTGGGTGGACAGCTTCGGTGGGCTTGGTACCGGCACCTGCACCTACAACGAGAAGACCGGGACGTGGAAGATGCGGGTCAAGAGCCACGGGCCCATGGGAACCACCATCGGCGAGGGCACCGTCAGGTTCCCCGACGAGAACACGATGAGCTGGACGTGGCGCGAATGGGATCCGCTGCACCTGGTCAAGGTGTTCGACATGACCGGCACGAGCAAGCGGAAGTAGGAACGGTCAGCGCTCAAGTGCAGCGGGCGGAGGCTGGGAGCAGCGCCGCGGACGGTCGGGCGCGCGCGCGTCGCACCGCGGGCTCGCCGGTGTGCTCAGCAGGGATGGTTGCCGCGGCGGGTTGGGCTGCGCGGTTTATCGCTCGCGGCTGGCTTGACGCCCGGACCGTCGGTGGCACAATATAAAGCATAATGAAACAACAAATCGTCGGACCCATTCCATGGCGCATTGTATCGGCGGTCGGGATGTCCTGCGTCGTGGGTTGTACGGCCGCCCAACACGCGGATCAGGTGCGCCGCGGGCAGGACGCGAGGCGTTTGACCGTCGGCGTCGTCCAGCGCGAGATCCACAAAGGCATGAGCGGCGCCGCCGTGCTGGAGGCGCTGGGAAGCCCGAACGTCGTGTCGACGGACGGATCCGGACGCGAGGTGTGGGTCTACGACCGTTTCGCGACCGACGTCGTAACATCGTCCAGCGGTTGGTCTGTTTTCGGTGCCGGCGGTGGTTTCGGTGGTCAGGGCGCCGGAGCCGGCGGACTGGGTGTAGGTGGCCATGCCGGCGCGGCATCGAAGAGCCAGCGGACGCTGACGATCATCATCAAGTTCGATGATGTGGGGAAGGTTCGCGACTTCGCGTATCACGCGTCTCGATTCTAATGCGTTGTCACATGTGCGTGGAAGGTTGTAGGGCCTGCAACTCGAGCGTCACCCGGTGCGCCGCGTGCGCTGCTGCGGTCCAGGACCGCGTTCCCACCTGGATCATGATCGGTGGTGCCCGCAGTGCCATGATACGTCGCGGCGGGAGTCTCCAATGATGGGTCGGAGCGCGGCGCGTATGCCGTACCTCCAGATGTTTGCCGCCCGCTTTCCGGCGTGTGCGCTGGTCGTGGTGCCATGCGTGTGTGGGTGCGCAGCGCGAATCCCGCGGGGTGCCCTAGCGATGAACCCGCAAACGCTGGAGGCTCGCCAGCGCAGCACGCGCCGATTCAGCACGTTGGACGAAGCTCGAATCCTGACGGCTGGCGCGGGTCTGCTGCAGGACCTCGGTTTTGTCATCGATGAGAGTGAGACCGACCTCGGACTCATCGT
>JBHHVO010000024.1:0-16028 GCA_046754365.1 Phycisphaerae bacterium
CCGCGCGGGCCGGTCGCGCGGGTTGCCGATCATCGGGGACCCGATGTCCGGAGGGGCAGCGGCGCCCCGACCCGTGCATCGCGGGACCGGTCGGCTGCCGGCGTGTTGCCGTAGACGGGTCGGCCGCGTGTGCTCCGGAGGCGGTGTGGCCACCGGTGTGGGCGTGGCGCCGGTGTTCGCAGCGGCCGGTGTGCGGTGGTGTTTGTGGTGGGGTGTTGTGTTGTGTACCGACACCGGGGGGGCTGATCGCGGCGCGGCCACGCGCCGGCGTGGTGCGTGTTGGGTTTGGTTCGGCAGGTGTGCTTGTTCCAGGAGGACGAGTGGTATGACGGCTTCGGGACGGCTGGCGCTGGTGGTTTGCGGTGTTTTCGTTGGCGTTGCGTCTGGGCAGACACGGATGTTCATGACGCCGTACGTTTGCCCGGACGGGACGGCGTGCGATCCGTTGGACGCCGGCGCGTGCGGCGGCGTTGTGGAGGACTGCGTGGTGGTGCCGCCGGAGATGACGACGCCGGGCGTGAACGAATCGGTTGAGGTGGTCGGCGGCGACGTCGTGGCGTACGACGTATGGCTTGAAGAGACGGCTCCGGTTGCGGTGCAGACCTGGCAGGTTTGGATGTTCTGCTCGTACGGGGCGGACGGCGGCGAGGTCGCGTTTGCGTCGGTTTCGGTGGATGACCTCCGGTGTGATTACATCTTCCCGATTTTCGGGCTGTGTCCACCCCCGACGACGTCGCATCTGCCGCCGACGGCGAACCAGGGTCAGTGTCCGTCGGATGTGACGAACCTCGAGCCGCGCGCGGCGAACGTCGCGCAGCCGAATCCGAGTCCGCCGTTCAACGAGGATTTTCCTGTGGTGACTGCGCCGCGGTATCTGAGCACGTGGCGGTGGGTGGTGTCCGCGGACGCGGAGGGCGTGTTCACGCTCATGCCCGAGTGTCTTCCCGTGGACGGATGCACGACCGATCTAACGAAGCTGTTTGATCCCGGGACGGTGCCGATCGCATTTACGGTGGATCCGCTCGATGTGGTGTTGCCGTCCGGGCAGTGCTGCAACGGGTCGGGCGGGCCGTGCGTGGACGTGCCGGCGGGTGTGTGCGCTGCGGCGGGTGGTGTGTTCGATCCGGATCTGACGTGCGGGGATCCGTGCTGTGTGATTGACGCGGATTGCGACGACGGGAGCGCGTGCACGGCGAATTCGTGCGTGTCGGGTCTTTGCGTGACGACGCATCTGTTCGACGAGGCTACGGAATGTTGCGATCCGAGTACCGGTGTGATCACGCCGCTTGATGACGGGAACGACTGCACGGACGACATTTGCAACGCGGACGGGTCGGTGAGCCATCCGTTGCTGGGCGCCGGCACACCGTGTGGGGACGGTGCGTCGACGACGTGCACGGCGCCGGACACGTGCGACGGCGCGGGGGTGTGTGCACCGAACGATGCGCCGGCGGGGACGCCGTGCGGCTTGCCGGATGATACGGTGTGTACGGACCCGGACACGTGCGACGGACTCGGCGCGTGTCAACCGAACGATGTCGCGGACGGTACGGTTTGCGATGACGGCACGCTGTGCACGACGGGCGACGCGTGCGCGTCGGGTGTGTGTACGGGGGCCGCGGTCGACTGTGACGATGGGATCCCGTGCACGGTGGACGGGTGTGATCCGCAGACGGGGCTTTGCACGCACGATCTCGCGCCGGCGACGTGTGTGGTGAACGCGACGTGTTTCCCGGACGGCGCGGTGAATCCCGACAACGACTGTGAGGCGTGCGACAGTGGGCAGTCGACGTCGGACTGGTCGCCGCTGCCGGCGGGTACGTTGTGTGACGACGGCGATCCGTGTACGGGTACCGGCGCGCCGGGGATCGCCGATGACACGTGCGACGGTGCGGGGGTTTGCGCGGGCGAGCTGGATCCGGAATGCAACGACGACTGCGCCACGGCGATCCCGGTGACGGAGGGGCAGACGACGGGTACGAACGTGACGGCGGGTCCGGACGATGCGGAGGCGTCTTGTCAGCCTGATTCGAACCACGACGTGTGGTTTGCGTATACGGCGACGTGTTCGGGGACGGTGTTCGTGAGCACGCTGGGCAGCGTGTTCGTGCCGTCGAACGACACGGTGTTGTCGGTGTTTGATGCGTGCGGCGGTGCCGAGATCGCGTGTGACGACGACAGCGGTGTCGGGTTGTTGTCGGCGCTGAGCTTCGTGGCGGTGGGCGACGCGACGTACTGGATTCGGGTGGCGGGATTTGCCGACAATGTCGGGGACATCGTGTTGACGATCGGGACGGTGACGGGTTGCCTGATCGACGGGACGTGCTACGCCGCGGGTGACACGAATCCCGCGAACGATTGCGAAGTTTGCACGCCGGAGGTGTCGACGACGACGTGGTCGCTGGCGTTCAAGGGGATGCCGTGCGGCGCGGGTGATCCGAGCGACGCGATATGTGACAGCCCTGATACGTGCGACGGTGCGGGTGTGTGCGAGGCGAACAACAAGCCGGACGGGACACCGTGCAGCGATGAAGGTAACGCGTGCACGTTCGACGTGTGCGCGACGGGGCTGTGCGTGCATCCGCCGGTGCCGAGCGGGACGGCGTGCGGCGATCCCAGTGTGACGGAGTGCGACCTGGCGGACACGTGCGACGGTGCGGGGGTGTGTCTGGAGAATTTCGTCGACGCGGATACGCCGTGCGGGAGCGCGGTGGACACGGATTGCGACAATCCGGACACTTGTGACGGGTCGGGATTGTGCTCCGATAACTTCGAGCCGTCGGGTACGGTTTGCACGGACGACGGGAATGAGTGCACGGACGACGTTTGTGACGGCGCGGCGACGTGTACGCACCCGCCGACCGCGGACGGGACACCGTGTACGGATGACGGGAATGAATGCACGGTGGATAGCTGCTCTGGCGGCGTATGTGCCCATCCGCCGGAGCCGGCGGGGACGGTTTGTGACGACGCGGACGCGTGTACGGTGGCGGATGTGTGTTTGGACGGTGTGTGCGACGGGACCTGCATCGCGATCCTGTATGGTGACGTGTCCGGTGACGGTCTGGTGGAGGTGACGGATCTGCTGTGCGTTCAGGCGGCGGCGAATGGGACCCCGGACCCGGCGTGCGGGAATGCGGATATCTGGCCTTGTCCGCCGAACGAGGATGGGATCGTCGAGGCGGGCGACGTGCTGGCGGTGCTGGCGGCGACGAATGGGATGCCTCCGTGTCCTGACGTGTGCCCGCCTTGTTTGGGCGCGTGTTGTATCGACCCTTCGCCACAATGTGAAGTGCTAACGCAAGCGGAATGCCTGCAACTGGGTGGTGTGTATCAGGGTGACGACACGGTGTGCGATCCGAACCCGTGTCCGTGAGCCGGTCCGGGAAGTTTGGGTGTTGGATGGTTGATGCGATGGCGTTCGATCGGGTATGATGATGCAGAGTTGCAACAATTAGCTCGATTCTTTGAGGAGGTAAGGGTGCTATGAGGTCAAACAGGAAGCACACGGCCGTGGCGTTGTGCGCTACGGCGGTGTTGGGGGTTAGCGCGTACGGCAGCCCACGGATTTTTATGCTACCGACGGGGATGTCGCCGGATTGCTGTCCGGCGGGCGTTCCGTTTCACGTGGAGCTGAGCCCGGGTGATGAGTTGACGTATGATGTTTGGGTCGAGGACGTGTCTCCGACGCTGCTGAAGACATGGCAGGTTTGGATGTATTGCTCGTACGCGGGCGCGTCGGGTGAGATCACGTTCGTGTCGACGGTGGTGGATGATCTTCGTTGCGACTATGTGTTTCCGATTTTTGGTGTGTGTGATCCACCGACGGTGACGCATCTGCCGCCGACGGCGAACCAGGGTCAATGTCCGACGGACGTGACGAACCTGGAGCCGCGGACGGCGAATGTGGCGACGCCGAATCCGGGTCCTCCGTTCAACGAAGACTTCCCGCTCGTGACGACGGCGCGGTACTTGAGCACGTGGACGTGGGCGGTGTCGGCGGACGCGCAGGGTTTGTTTCTGCTTGCGCCGAAGATGATGGACGCGAACGTGGGGACGGTGCTGACGAAGCTTCTGGACCCGACGGACGAGCTCATCTTGCCGCTTTCGGTCGATCCGATCGAGGTGCAGGTCGGGGAGTTGCCGACGATCGAGATCGAGTCGAGCGATCCGCCGAACAACGCGATTGATGCGCGCCAGCCGTCGGAGCCGGACGGCTCGAACGTGGCCGGGTGGACGTCGATTGACATCGCGTTTACGGGCGATGCGTCGGGTGTGACGTCGGGTGATTTCACGGTGACGAGTGATCCGGCGGGTTCTGCGCCGGGGATCGCGGACGTGACGGTGTCGGGGAATACGGCGACGGTGACGTTCGACCAGATTATCCCTCAGCTACATTGGACGGTGATCACGTTCGATCCGAGCGGTGACAGCGTGCGGATCGGGTATTTGCCGGCGGACGTCGGGAACGATCGTGTGAGCAACGCGAACGACGTGCTTACGGTGATCGACAACCTGAACGGTGTGATCGATCCGCTGGCACCGTATCAAGCCGACGTGGACCGCAGCGGGCTCAACAACGCGAACGACATCCTGCGTACCATCGACCTGCTCAATGGTGCGGGGGATTACATGGTGTACAACGGCGCATCGCTGCCTGACTAGCGTGATGTCCGCGCGATGCGGTCCGGTGCGTGGTGGCGCCGGGGCCGCGGTGTAGCGGTGTTTGCGCGACGATGCCGCGTTCGGCGCGGCGGGAGCCAATGGCTCCCGCCGCGCCTTTTTTTTGCTGTGTCGGCCGGGGCCGTGGTGATGTCACTGATCCCGGTGGTGCGCGCCGTGGCCTGCGCCCGCGGCTCGGGCAGCGTTGATGATGCGGTGTTGTTCTGTCGCCAAGCGTTGTGTCGCGGCGCGGCGGACGTACGGGTGTCTGGCGTGCATGGTGCGCCGGGGCGGCATGGCGGCCGGTTGGGTCCCGGGGGACCACAGGTGTTGCGGTACGAAACGTTCCACGGCGGATCGTGCCGACGCGTCTGCGGGATGGATGGGCGTCGTGGCGGTGGCGGTTCGTGCGCGATCGGGTGGGCCGCCGGGGATCGGGCGCGACGCGTGCCGCGGTCGGGCTTGGTTGGGGATCGGGCGTGGTGGTGTGGCAGTTTTTTTTGACTTTTGGCTTGGTCGCGGTGATCGGGTTGGGTATATTGGAGGGGTGCGTTTATCGGGCTACCGCGACCGCGTGCGATCGCAGCCGGGTGCCGTGTGGTCCGATGGAGGGCAAGAGAACGCAGCGTTTCCGGTTGTCGCAGCCGCACGACGCACTCGGGACGCAGCGCTTCACGTCATTGTGGTGGTTGGTGTACGCGGTTCCACGGGTATTGGCCTTACGTCGGTGGTTCTCGCCCAGCGGGCGGTATGTACCAGGGTTCGGATCGCCGGTTGGGTTTGGGATGACGGGTCGGCGGTGTCGGCGTGCCGAGTGGGCGTGCTGTGCCGGTGTGGCGTGGCGGTCGGTGTGGGGTGTACGGCGGCGGCCCGGATGCGTTTGTGTGGTTTCAACAGGATGAGGTGCACGCGACCGGTGCGCTGCGGTTTCGCGTGCAGCGTCGAGTGGAGGGCGAGGGTACGATGAGTATGGTCAGGTGCTGGCTGTTGACGGGCCTGGTGGTGGTGGTGGGTGTGGTGCCCGCGGTTGCGCAGTTTACGCCGATTCAGGACGCGAGCTCCGGTAGCGAGATCAGCCTCTGGGAGGCGTTGGACCTTGTGGCGCCGGCGCCGTTCGGTCCGGGCACGTCGTGGGGGGCGACCCCGAGCGATGGGTGCACGGGGACGGCGTGTCTGAATAACGGTGCGGGCGGTCGTCGTGCTGACGACGGTTTCGATCAGGTGTGGCAGGACGGCACGATTCAGGTGTCGCTGGCGGCGCTGTTTTGGGGCGGGTCGGCGAATCCGGGGGATACGCTCGGGCAATCGCTGGTGTTCGATGCGACGGCGTTCGACGGTACGGTCGCGGATGCGCCGAGCCCACCGGTCGACGCGTTCGGCGCGACTTCGTCGTTTACGGTGGGTGGCGACGGGCGGTTCATGGTTGGTGACGCGAGTGCGACGCATGCGACGGCATGGAGCCTGAGCAGTCTGAACGTTGCGTTCCCGAATACGAGCATTGTGGACCGGTCGGTGACGTTCGATGTGTCCGGGCTCGACGTGTACCTGTGGAACGGGTCTGCGTATGAACTCTTCGTTGCGAATGCACCGGCTGAGTCGTACATCATCGCGTTCGATCCGGGTTCGGACCTGGACTTCCAGGATATGCTGGTTTACATGCAGGGCGCGACGCCGGGTCCGCCGTGCAGCACGTCGGCGGAGTGCGACGACGGTGAGGCGTGCACGACGGATGTGTGCAACGCGTTCGGGGGCTGTGTGCATGAGGGTACCTCGGGTGCGACGGAGGTTTGCGACGGTGTGGACAACGACTGCGACAATCTTACGGACGAGGACTTTCCGGACCTCGGGTTGCCGTGCACGGTCGGGGTGGGGGCTTGCGCGGCATCGGGTGTGATGGTTTGCAGCGTTGACGGGTTGGGGACGGTGTGCGACGCGACGCCGGGTGTTCCCGCTCCGGACGATGCGACGTGCGACGGGATCGACGATGACTGTGACGGTGCGACGGACGAGGACTTCGTGCCGACGGTGACGACGTGCGGTGTGGGTGCGTGTGCGGGGAATACGGGGCAACTCGTGTGCGACGCCGGCGCGCTGATCGACACGTGTGATCCGTTCGGCGGCGCGGCGGTGGACGACGCGACGTGCGACGGGGTGGACGACGACTGCGACGGCGCGACGGATGAGGACTTCGTGTCTACGCCGACGACGTGCGGGGTCGGGGCGTGTTCCGGCAACACGGGCGCGCTCGTGTGCCAGGGCGGTGTGCTGGTTGACACATGCGATCCGTTTGCGGGTGCGGCGGTGGACGACGCGACGTGCGACGGGATCGACGACGACTGCGACGGCGGCAGCGATGAGGACTTCGTGCCGGTGCCGACGACGTGCGGTGTCGGTGCGTGTGCGGGCAATACCGGAGCGATCGTGTGTCAGAACGGTGCTCCGGTGGATACGTGCGACCCGTTCGGCGGCGCCGCGGCGGACGACGCGACGTGCGACGGGGTGGACGACGACTGCGACGGCACGAGTGACGAGGAGTACGTGCCGGTGCCGACGACGTGCGGCGTTGGTGCGTGTGCGGGCAATACGGGCGCGATGGTGTGCCAGAACGGTGGGCTGGTGGATACGTGCGATCCGTTCGGCGGCGCGGCGTTGGATGACGCGACGTGCGACGGGGTGGACGACGATTGCGACGGCGTCGATGACGAGGACTTCGTGCCGGTGCCGACGACGTGCGGTGTGGGCGCGTGTGCCGGCAACACCGGCCAGGAGATTTGCGAGAACGGCGGCGTGGTCGATACGTGCGATCCGTTTGCGGGGGCGTCGCCCGAGGTGTGCGACGGCGTGGACAACAACTGCGACGGCGCGACGGACGAGGAGCCGTCTGCGACGGCGTCGTGTGCATTCCTCGATGATCAGTGTCTGGTGGGTGTGTGCAGCGCGGGGGCGTGTGCGGCGCAGCCGGCGAACGAGGGTGGTCCGTGCGATGACGCGAACATGTGCACGGAGCCTGACGTGTGCACGGCCGGCGTGTGCGGCGGCTTGTGCATCTCGATCTTGTATGCCGACCTGACGCCGGTGCCGCCGAACGCGGACGCGATCGTCGACGTCGATGACGTGCTGTGCGTGCTGGCGGCGAACAACGCGACGCCGGATCCCGCGTGTCTGGACGCTGATATCTGGCCGTGCCCGCCGAACCAGGATGGGCTGAACGAGGCCGGGGACCTGATCGCGGTGTTGGCGGCGGCGGCGGGGGACCCGCCGTGTCCGGACGAGTGTCCGCCGTGTCCGGGGGCGTGTTGCGTAGCGGGCGATCCGCCGTGCGTGTTTGTTCCGCAGTCTGAGTGTGACGCGCTCGGCGGGACGTTCGGCGGGGCGAACACGGAGTGCGGTCCGGCTACGTGTCCGTAGCGGGGCGGGTTCCGCGGGGGAGGTCGGCGGCGACGGCGGCGCCGAGCGCGGCGCCCGCGGGCAGGGTTGAGGCGTGCACGAGCCCGTCGCGCAAGCGGTGTCGGTCGAGGCAGCGTGTGCAGATTGTATCATCCGCGGTGTCGGTGATGTACCGCGCGAGGTGCGTGTCGAACGCGTCGCGAAAGTAGGGGTTGTGCGCGTGGTCGGCGTAGATTCGGCCGATGTGCTGGCCGATGACGATGCGCTCGAGCACGATGCCGCGATAGGGGTGGGCGGTGCGGAGTTTCGCGTAGGCGTCGCCGCGATGGGGTAGGGCCGTGCGTCCCCGATAGACCGTGTCGATGCGTTCGAAGACGAGTTCGGCGAGCGTGGCGGCGGCTGTTTCGACGGCTGCCCTGGCGCGGCCGTCCGGTGCGGCGGTGTTGCGTTCGGGGTAGTGCGTGGCGGGATCGATGTTTCGGGTTGCGCGTCCGCACCGCGCGGCGTATTGGTCGTTGAGGCCGCGGGCGGACGCGAGTCGTTCGAATGTCGGGCCACGTTCGGAGGGACACTGCCAGGCTTTTGCGATCCATGTCCGGGCGTGGTCGAAGGGTACGAGGCGTCCGGCGAGTTTCATGGCGTCTGCGAGGCCGGTGCCGCCGCCGATGTAGTATGCGTGATCGACGTCTCGGAAGCGGCCGCCCGCGGCGTATTGTTCACCGATGCCGGCATAGTCGGCGTCGCTGCCGATGCGCGTGATGGGCGGCGTCACTTCGATACCGGCGTTGCGCAGGCCGGTTTCCAATCGTCCGACGAGGTTCGGGATTCGCGGCCCGTTGTTGCAGACGGCGATGCCGGTGCCGTCGGGGGTCTTGAGGCCGGGCATGCCGATCCCGATGCGTATTCTGCCGTCGCCTGCTTGGTGCGCGACGTCGGCGACGGCGGCGACGATGGTCGCGACGACGTTGGCGGCCTGTGCGTCCTCGGCGGGGGATAAGCGGATTCGGTCGGCCCGGTATGCGGCGCGTTGGGTGTCGGTGTCGAGCGGCGTGAACGACGTTGCGGTCGGGTAGGTCCGCCGGACCGAGGCGTGGCCGCATTGGTACACCGGTTCGGCGTCGCGGTCGCGTGTTGCGCGGCGATCACGTATGACGTGTTGGACGTGGACGTTCGTGGCGCCGCCGTCCACGCCGAGTAGTACTACGTCGTCCGGCATGTTGCACCGTTGCCATCGCCCGGCGCCCCCGTGCCGGCCGGCCACGCATCACCTCGACACGACGTTACCGCGAGCGCGCGACCCGGGGGTGTTGCGTGCCGGTCCGGAAGCGTGCCGGTCGCGGGTGGTTGCGCGCGCGGCCTAGCGAAGCGATACGGGATACGCGGCCGCGGTCGATGGATCAAGTGTCGCTCGTTGCGTGCCGGTTGAGTCGCTGTCGGCGTCGGACCGCGTCGAGCCGGATGTGGTCCTTGGCGTTGTCGTTGCGGTCGGCGGTGGCCTGGTCGATGCGGTGGTCGGTGCCGCCGGGGTGTCGGACGACGATGTAGATGGGTTCCCAGACGCGGGCGATGCGGTAGCGTTCGCTGATGCGGAGGATGAGGTCGTAGTCCTCGCCGTAGTTGCGGGCGTGTGGTGCGTCGTTGACGCCGAAGCCGCCGACGTCCCGGATGACGTTGACGTGGGCCGCGCGCGGCGCGCCCGCGCCGTTTGTCCGAAGGAGGTTGTTGCGGCCGTTGTCATCGGTCCACTCGTCGTGGGTGACGATGGGGATGTCCGGGTTGCGGTGGATGCGGCCTGTGGTGGGGTCGAGGTCCCAGACCTCGTAGGCGCCGATGACGGCGCCGATGGTGGGGTCGGCGTCGAAGACGTTGATGAGTTTCTCGACGGCGTCTGGTTTGAGTCGGTCGTCTGAGTCGAGCTGGACGTAGTACCGGCCGCGTGCGGCGGTGATGGCGAGATTGAGGCAGAGGCCGATGTTGTTGACGTCGACGACGATGAGGCGGACGTCGGGGCGCCGGGCGTTGTAGCGGTCGCCGCCGGGCATGTAGCGCCGGACCTGATGTGCGGTGGGATCGGCGTCTCCGCCGTTGACGACGACGATGATCTCGATGTCGGGCACGGTCTGGGCGAGGGCGCTTTCGACGGCGTGCGCGATGAACTCGGGTCTTCGATGCACGGGGATGACGACGCTTGCGATGCAGCCGGCGTGTGACGTCTGTTCGTGTGGCGCGTCGTGAACCGGCTGGACGTGGTGCCCGGGCTCGAGGTATGCGCCGATGCGTTGGAGGTGTCGGGTGACGGCGGATTCGTACTCACGTTGGCGGGGTTTGCCGGCGCGGAGGTAGTCGAAGACATCGTGTGGTGCCCGGGCGGCGAGGACGTCGTAGAGTTCGCCGTCGTGGTGTCCGGCGACGTGGACGATGTCGCAGGTTTCGGTGATGCGGAGTCGCAGGTCGTAGAGGTCGGCCCAGGTGTAGGCTTCGTCGACCGGCCCGACGGCGCGGCGGGCGCGCGGGGTGAGGAGCAGGAGGTTGCCGAAGTCGGTGGTTTCGCGGAGGCGTCCGGGGTGGTGGTCGAGTAGATGCACGGGCGTGGTGGTTCCGTGCGGGTGCCTGCGCCGGTAGTCGGCGTAGATCATGCCCGCGGCGGGGCGGCGGGCTGCGGCGATGAGCATGGTGACGATCGCGGATCGGCGGAGGTGCACGGCGTGGTCGTCGTTGACGATGAGCGCGACGTGGTCGCAAGTCGCTGCGGACATGCCGGCGTTCCACATGGCCGCCCGGTTCGGGTAGGCGCCGGGCAGGTGGACGACGCGTGTCGTATCCGGCGGGCCATCGCGGAGGGGCCCGGCTAGCGGCGGCGGCGCGGGCCGGTTGTCGACGATGATGAGCTCGCCGACGGGGGGCTGCTGGCGCAGGACCGTGGCCGCGGAGGCGTCCCAGTCGGCCGCCGCATAGGGAAGCGGGTGCGGCCGGAGCATGACGACCGACACGGTGCGAACGTTGGATTCGACGGCGTTGTTCACGTAGGGCCTCAACGGGACGGCGGCCGCGCCGCGTGTCGGGCGTTGTCGGGCCATCCGGGTACGGAACCTTGGTAGCTTTCCTTCACGGTGCCGCGCCGCGTGTCGCCTTGGAGCGTGTCCAAGAACGGAGGTCGAGGCTCCGGCCGCGCCGCGTACGGTGTCGGGACCGGGGCTCAGCCGGCGCTTCGCCCTGCCGGTTCGGGTTCGTGCGCGGCTCTTGATACACGCTCTTTCAGGCATCCGCGCCGGCTGGAGCTCCCGCGTCGGCCTGGGGGCGGTCCTGCTCGGTGCCCTGGTAGTTGCAGTTGCGACATATGCGGCGTCGTGGCGACCACGCGTGCAGCCGCGGGATTTCCCACGGGGTGCAGTATAGGGTCGTGCCGGTACAATCGCGACGGTGAAGAGGCTGCGATCAAGACGGGATGCGACGGGGGAGACGGCGCGTTCGAAACCGGAGGCAACGGGGGAGACGGTGCGTTCGAGACCCGGTGTGACGGTGAGGACGGGGTGTTCGGAATCTGATGCGACGGCGAAGCCGGCGCGTTCGGGACCCGACACGCGGGTGGAGACCGGTGGTGGGCGGTCCGCGACGGTGCGGCATCGCGGCCACCTGCTTACCGAGCAGCGGAACCCGCGATCGCGGGATCTGGATCGATTGCCCGTCGGCGCGATGTTCGATGTGCTGAGCGCGGAAGACGCGCGTCTGCCCGCGCTGGTGGCCGGCGCGAAGGCGGACATCTGCCGTACGGTTGAGCTTGTCGCGTCCGCGCTCGGTGGGGGTGGTCGGCTGATCTATGTCGGCGCCGGGACGAGCGGTCGGCTTGGTGTGCTGGACGCGGCGGAATGCCCGCCGACGTTTTTGACGGCGCCGTGGATGGTTCAGGGGGTGATCGCCGGAGGGGACGCGGCGCTGCGTCGGAGCGTGGAAGGCGCGGAGGACGCCCCGGAAGCCGGTGCGGCGGAGATGGACGCGCTGCGGGTCGGCGTCGAGGACGTCGTGTTCGGGATCGCGACCGGCGGGACGACGCCGTTCGTGCACGGCGCGATCGGGCGGGCGCGCGAGCGCGGTGCCAGGACGGTGTTCCTGGCGTGCGTGAGCCGGGAAGCGGTACCGGATGAGGCCGACGTGTCGATCCGGATCCTTACCGGCCCGGAGGTCGTCACGGGGAGCACGCGGATGAAGGCCGGGACGGTTACGAAAATGGTCCTGAACACGGTGACGACGCTGGCGATGGTGCGCATGGGCAAGGTGCATGAGAACCTGATGGTGGATGTGAACACGTCGGGCAACGCGAAGCTTGTCGATCGGGGTGTGCGGTTGGTGATGGCGCTGACGGGTGGGGATTACGCGGCTGCTCGGGGTCTGCTCGCGCGTGCGGGCGGCAAGGTGAAGACGGCGGCGGTCATGCATGCGCGGGGCGTCGATCGGGCGGCGGCGGAGTCGGTGCTTGCGCGGCACGGCGGGCATCTTCGGGCGGCGCTGGAAGACGGCGAGTCCTAACGTCGTGCGGTGTGGGAGAAGCGGCGAGGTCGGCGGCGCATGAGCGATGCGGCGGCGCTGAGCGGTGTGTTCACGTGGATCGACTGGGTGGTCGTTGCCGGCTACCTCGCTGGGACGACGGTTTTGGGCGGCGTGTTCGCGGGTAGGCAGGCGACGATCCGCGACTTTTTTCTCGGTGGGCGGAAGCTGCCGTGGTACGCGGTGAGCGGCTCGATTGTCGCGACGGAAATCAGTGCGGTCACGTTCGTCGGGCTGCCGTACGTCGTGTTCAAGGACGGCGGGGACTTCACGTATCTTCAACTCGGTGTGTTCGGGGCGCTGTCGGCGCGGTTGGTGGTCGGGTATGTGCTGGTGCCGGCGTACTACCGGCGCGAGATCTACAGTCCGTACGATTACATAGGGTACCGTCTCGGTCGCGGCGCGCGGAACGTGACGACGGTGGTGTTTGCGATCGGTGGGATGCTGGCCCAGTCGGCGCGGGTGTACCTGACGGCGGTGGTGCTGGAGCTGTTGCTTGCGGATTCGTTGTTCGGATGGCTCGCGGCGGAGACGGGCGTGAGCACGATGACGTGGTCGATCTGGGCGATCGGACTCACGGCGGTGGTGTGGACGCTGATGGGGGGGATCACGACGGTCATCTGGACGGACGTCATGCTGCTGCTCGTGTTCATGGTGGGGGCGGCGGTCGCGCTGGGCTATGTCGTCGCGTCGCTGGACGGCGGGGTGTCGGGGCTTGTGGCGATCGGGCGCGCGGGCGGTAAGTTCCAGTTCTTCGACTTCGATGTGAACCCTTGTAAGGCGTATACATTCTGGGCGGCGATCATTGCGAGTACGTGGCACAACGTCGGCGCGTACGGGACGGATCAGATGATGGCGCAACGGATGTTTTGCTGCCGCTCGCCGCGAGACGCGCGTCGCGCCGTGGTGAGCAGCTATGTGGGGATTGTCGTAACGATCATGGTGATGCTGCTCGGCGTAGGCCTTTATGCGTATTACAAGACCCACCCGCTGTCCGGCGCGGGACTCGCGCTGTACGAAGGGCGCGGCGATCGGATCCTGCCGATCTTCATACTCGATGTGTTGCCGACGGGGCTCAAGGGGTTGCTCATTGCGGCGGTGTTCGCCGCGGCGATTTCGAGCCTGGATTCGATCCTTGTCGCACTGAGTCAGGCGACGCTTCCGCTTGTCTCCGCGGTCCGGGGCCGGTTGGGGCATGGATCGTCGCGCGCTGCATGCTCGGGTGGTGCGTCGTCGGTGGATGATGCGTCGGGCGCGGCGAGAGCCATGTCGCGCGTCGATGATCGCCGTGCGGTTCGGGTGTCGCGGGTCCTGGTGGTGGTGTGGGGGTGTGTGCTTTGTGTGTTGTCGCAAGTGGCGGAGCGGGCGGCGGACCACTATCCATCCCTGCTGGATCTCGCGCTGTCGATGGCGGGGTATACGGGCGGCGCGCTGCTCGCGGGGGTTTTGCTGGCGATGTTGCCGGCGCGGCGGTTCGGGCGGGGGTTGTGCTGGTCGGCGCCGATTTCGGTGGCCACGGTGTTCGCGGTCGCGTGGCATGCGCCATGGGCGCGGTACGCGTGCGTGGGTATGGCGATCGTGTTTTTGGCGGCGTGGGTCGTGGCGGCGTGCCGGTCACGGACGGCGGGGGTCGGTCGGCGCACGGTATGGCTGGTGATGGCGGTGGCGGTGATGGTCGGCGTGGGTTTTTTCGGGTACGGCGTTTCGGCTCCGGATGCGGTGGGGCATCGCGCGGTGATCACGCTCGCATGGCCTTGGTATTCGCCGATCGGCTGTACGGTGGCGTTTGTGTTCGGGTACGTGTTGGCACCGCGCGACGATGAGGGTGTGGTGGACGATGGCGGCGCGACGCGCGGCGATTGCGGTATGGGTTGACGACGTGTCAAGCGCGCCGCCGCGGGCCAGATGAACCTGGTGCATGTTCACGCCTGTTTGTGGGGGTTCGGCTACCGGCCGGTGCTGTGCGGGCGCGGTTCGGATCGGGCCGGGAACCCCGAAAACGACGTGTGGCCACGCGGTGGCTGCGTCTACGGGGATGCGTGTGCGCCGTGGTGTGTGGTGGCCGTTGACTTGGTGCGGCGCGGGCCTATGGTTTGCCTGACCGGGCGGGTCCTTGGCGTGGCGGGTTGTGTCAGGGGACCGGTTCGGTTCGGAGCGCGTGATGCGAGCAGGGTATCTTGACGTCATACCCAAGTGGTTCGTGCTCGCGGTGTTGTGTCCCGTTGGATGCAGGCCCGCGGAGCCGCCGACCGACGTGCCCGAGCCCGTGGTGCACGACGTGTCCGCCCCGGCGTCCGCGGCGGTGCTTGACTTCCCCGAGCGGCTGTACGTTGACGATGCATCGGTGAATGACTTTGTGCGTCGCGCGATGACCGTGTGCGTGGCGGGTGCGTACGATCCGTTCCGGTTGCTGTGGAGTGCGACGGACGAGCCGATCAGCCGGGAGCAATTCGAGCTGGGCTGGCGTGCGGTGCGTGCGATTCATGTGCGCGGTTTGCGGCGCGTCCGGACGGTGGCGGCTGACGCCCCGGCGTACGCGCTGCACGCTCAGGTACAACTTGATGCCACGGCGTTGGCACCGGAGCAAGACGCGGAGCGCGATGTCGTGTTGATGTGCGTTTGGGAACATGAGGCCTGGCGCCTGGCGCACGCGCCGAAGCGGATCCGCAAGTGGCTGCTGGCCGCATCGCGCGAGGGCGCGCCCGACGAGCGACATGGGCCGTCTCCGGCTGGGGCGCCCCGCGGGGCCGAGCCGCCGGCGCATCGTGTGGGGCGGTCCGCCGGTGGTCCGCCGGGGTGATTCGGCGGAGCGCCGTGCCTGCGCGTCGCCACGGCGGTCGGGCCGAGGCTGTGGTTTTGACCTCTTCTCGCCCGGGCATCGCGCCGGGCCCGGCGAACGCGGGGGCCCGCGTCGGGATGCGTCATGGCCACAGGCCCGCGTGCACGGGCGCCGCGTTATCAAGACGTTGTCGATGGTTTGGTCCGAAGTCCCCGAACGACCCGCGAGGCAGCCGTGAGCAGGCTTCGTAGGGTGCGATGAGCGGACGATCCGGCGGGGGCAGGGTTTCATGGGACGACGGGGCTGGGGTTCGGGGTTCGGGGGCTGGGGGTCGCGGGCGGGTTGGGACGGGCGGGGTCTGGGGTTTCGGCCAAAAGCTGCGGTGTGATTCGTTCGATACACCGTGATCGAGCGCGCTTGGGCGCGGCGTTGCCGGCTCATCCACTCGGTCATGTTGTCCCGGACGGCGGGACGGGGTCTTGCGGTCCCGGACGATTGGACGGGGTCGTGTGGTCCCGGACGGTTGGACGGGGTCGTGCGGCCGCCGACGGCGGGCCGCGTGAGCGAACGACGTTCCACAAATCCTGATGGAGATCGATCGATGTCATCCATAGTCCTTGTCGGGCGGTACCGTTTGTCGGTTGGGCGCGGGTGTGTG
>JBHHVO010000025.1:0-15975 GCA_046754365.1 Phycisphaerae bacterium
GGTTGTGACCGGGAAGGTTGTCGCTCCCATGATGACGTACGCCGCAGCACCGCAAGTCACGTGATTATCGCTCGTATGATGGTCGGGAAGAAAAAGCGACGTCGCTCCGGAAAACCTTTGAAACCTGGACGTGAAAACGATTAAAGTAGTCTGTGCAATCAGGACTGTGAGGTCTTACGGGGACCGGCGAGATGTCACACCGGGCTTGGGACACATCCAACGCTTCGCCTCCGGCCCATGGCACCTCGGCCTTGCTTGTAGGAGACGTATCCATGTTCAAACCAAGAAGCACACTTGCACTCGTGGCGATTCTCGGCGCCATGATGACGACGAGTGCGTCGGCGGACATGCTCGTATTGTCGGCGGGGGACAACTTGTTCTCCGCGCCGACGCTCAATCAGGGATGGTGGTCTTCCGGCGCCGTGGTGAACTTCGACACGAATGACAACTATTTTGTCGGCGCCCACCCCGGCGGTGGTGATGTTCGAGACTTTTTCACGTTCAATCTGTCGAGCGTTCCTGTAGGGCATCAGGTCGTATCGGCGACGCTCAACGTTGTACGGGCCGGCGAGTTCGGGGGCAGCGACAACGAATCCGAGGAGACACTGCGGTTCTCCGGTGTCGCGACGGACGCCGCAACACTGAACTTCAACGACGGCATGAATGCGGGCATCTACGCCGACCTCGGCGATGGGCCGGTGTACGGGACGTTCGAGATTGACGGCGACGGGCCGGCGACCGAAGTGCTGTCGTTTGGCCTCAACGCCACCGCGCTGGCCGACATCAACGCGAGCCTCGCCGGTTTCTTCTCCATTGGCGGAGCGCTCATATCCCAGGACGGCGACGACTCGCTTTTTTTCGCCAGTGGCGGCATACCGGCTACGCTCACGATCGAAACGCAGGTCATCCCGACCCCTGGGGCCGCGCTGTTGTGTGCGATCGGTCTGGCGATCGTCGTGCGCGTCCGGTCGCGTATGGTGCCGGCGTTGGCGCGAGCCTGACGGGCAAACACGGCGTCCTGTCGGAAACCGATCGGCCGGATCACCGGTCGAGTAGCGGCGGGAGTTCGGCGAGCGAAGAGATCGTGTGATCCGGCACGCGCTCGCCGATGTCGTGGATACGGTCGTTGCGGCACAGCCACGTCGTCGTGATGCCAAGCCGCGCCGCGCCCGCGACGTCGCTGTGGCGCGAGTCACCGACGTGCATCACCCGCCGCGGCTGCACACCCATGGCACGAAGCGCCGCGCGGAAGATTTCGGGATCGGGCTTGTAGCATCGCGCTTGCTCGGACGTCACCACGGCGTCAAACCGCAGGTCGTGCTTGCGCAGCGCGGCCGCGAGCGGTTCGGCGTCCGCGTTGGACACACAGCAAATCGGTAGGTCAATCGCCGCGAGACATGCCCTCACATCGTCATGCAGCGGCGGGTCGGCCCAATACGCTTCGATGTCCGCGAGCAGCCGGGCGGCGCCGTCGACGGCCTCGCCCGGCACGGCGAAGTCGCGGAGCGTGTCGCGGAGGCTTGCCTGTTCACACGCATGGAGCGTCTGGAATGCGTCGTGGTTGCTGCGATCGATCGTGGCGAAGAACCGCTCGCCCCATCGTTCGGCGAAGCACTCGGCCGTTGCGGTCAGCCCGAGCGTGTCCACGATATGGCGGCACGTCGACGCGACGGCGGCCCGATCACCGGCGCTGATCGTGCCGTAGAAGTCGATGAACAATGCGTCGTACCGGCGGTCGTCCATCAGCCACAATGTCCCACGTTGTGGCCCCGGTTGTGCGGCTCGGCGCTCGACGCGGCCTCCGCGCTCGGCCGCGCACGTCCGTTCGCGCACATATGTCTTGTCATGAGCATGTCTCTTTGCACGCGACGGTTTCTTTGCGCGGGCCCGTTGTTGGCAACCGACGGCTTCTCGCCGGCATCATGTATGTGGTCAACGACGTGTCGGCGTTCGGTGGTGTTTCCGCGTTCCCCATGCGATGTTCGTGCTCGGCGGCGTAGCTTGGCTCGATAGCTTGTAGCTGTGCAGCGGAACTGCGGTGGTGCGTGCGTCACGGCGCGGGTGCACGCAGCAGTTGGTCGACGGTGAACATGATGTTTCCGGCATCCCACAGGCCGCAGGGATTCGATCGACGACCGCGGTCAAGCGTGTTCTCTCCCTCCTCGATCAACGACGATGGCCGAAGTGGTTCTGCTCCTACTCCTTGACGACTTTGTATTTCTTCACGCGGTATCGCAGGTTGTCCCGGGTGATGCAGAGCGCGCGTGCGGCCTTGGACTGGTTCCAGTTGTTTTCCTTGAGCGCCTTGACGATCATCGCGCGCTCGGCCGCCCAGAGCCCCGCCCCGACCGGCGAATCGGCGCCGCCGGCGCTTCCGGCGATCTCGGCCGGGAGATGCTCGAGCAGCAGCTCCGGGCCGTCGCACATGAGCACGGCGCGCTCGATGACGTTGTTGATCTCACGGATGTTGCCGCGCCAGTCGTGCGCGATCAGGGCGTCGATGGTTTCGGACGCGAGGGTCCGTGGTGGCACGGCGAGGTGGGCGCTGGCGAGCCTGGCAAAGTGGGCCGCCAGGGCGGGGATGTCCTCCCGGCGCCGGCGCAGCGGGGGTAGCTCGATCGGAAAGACGTTCAATCGGTAGAACAGGTCCTCGCGAAACTGACCGTCGGCGATCGCTTGTTTCAAGTCACGGTTCGTCGCGGTGATGATCCGCACATCGCAACTGATCGATTTCGTTCCGCCTACGCGTGTGAACGTTCGCTCTTGAAGCAGGCGCAGGAGTTTGACCTGCGTCGACGCGCTGATATCGCCGATCTCATCAAGAAACAACGTGCCGTGGTCGGCGAGTTCAAACCGCCCGATGTGCTGCGCGATCGCGCCTGTAAACGCGCCCTTTTCGTGGCCGAAGAGTTCGCTTTCGAGGAGCGTCTCGGGCAGGGCGGCGCAGTTGACCGCGACGAAGGCCCTGTCCGCCCGATCGGACGCGCGGTGCATGTATTTGGCGAGCAGCTCTTTTCCCGTGCCGGTCTCACCGATGAGCAGGACCGTGGCATTGGTGGCGGCGACGCGATCGGCGAGCTTGATCATGGCCTTGAGCGCCGGTGAGGATCCGACGATCTGCAGCCCGGCCAGCAGACTGTGCGACAGCGCCTCGCTCTGTCGCTTGAGACGGCGGTGGGCCTGTGCGTTGCGCGTGGCCGTCGCCGCGAGGTTTGCGAAGATCTTGAGCAACGCCAGGTCGGTGTCGGTGAATACGCCGCCCTCGGCGCGATTCAGGACCTCGATGACGCCGACGCGCTCGCCCTCACAGACCATCGTGGCCGCCAGCAGGCAACGCGTCTGGAAGCCGCCTCGGGCATCGATGCCGTCGAAGAAGTCCTCGGACCCGGACACATCGGCGACGGACTGGGCCACGCCGCTGCTGAGCGCGCGACCCGCGATGCCGAGCTTGGCGTCGAACTCCTCACCGATGAGCCGGTCACCCGTCGCACCGACGGCCGCCGCGAAGATGAGCTTGTCGCGGCTCGCGTCCAGCAGCAGGACGCTGCTCGCCTCCGCGCGGACGACTGACGCAGCCATCTCAGCAATGCGATCCAGCACGACGTCTGGATCGAGCGTGGAGTTAATCGCGGCCGTGGCCGTCGTCAGCGCCGAGAGCGATTCCGGTGAGAAACTACGGGCGTCAATTTCCATCGGGCAAACGCACCATTTCCGAAGTAGAACCAGGCTAAGGCTACACCGCCGACGATCGCGCCGTCCGATGCGGTCACCGCCGGCGCGTCCGATCCGCAGCCCGTCCGGGGGTCTGCGCCGGGCACCATGACGGTGTCGAACCCGGCGTGGCGCCCGGACACCCTGTGGCGTTGCTACTGCGGCGTATCGTACCAAAAACCGCGCTGGCGTGTATGCGTGCGTTCATGCACGTGCCGTCGCGGCTCGGTTCGTTTCGCTCCACCGCACGAGCCGCGACGCAGCAGCAGGTTGGTGTTTGTCACGTCGGTGCATGGTGGGCCATGGCCGCCCGCCATTGCGCGATCACCGGCCCAAGCGTCGCGGCGGCGTCCGCCTCGGTGCCGACACAGAACTTGGCGATCACACGCTGTAGGGGCGTGCGCGCGTCGGGATGCACGATCCTCGGCAGAAGTGTCGCGGTCTGCTCGTCTTCCGACAGGTAGGCCTCCACCCCGGCGTCGTCTGGGAGGGACTCGAGTTCGAAGAGATACCGGACGTCTAGCCGTGCGGCGTCGTATGAAGTCGTGCCAAAGGGGCCGAGACGCAACACGAGGCGGTCCGCGTCCGCGACGACACCGAGCCGCCCCGGCCAGACCGCAAGCAGCAGCCACCGACCGGCGACGACCGCGCAGGCGGCGCCCGCAAGGCCGACAAGGAGCATCGGCACGGCGATGCCGTAGTCCTCGATCCGGTTCGACACGGCCGACGGTGAAAACCGCAGCGAACGCAGCACCACGACCGTGGCGCCCGTCGTCAGCGCTGCCGCGGCACTCCACAGCATACCGCGCGTCAGCGCACGGCCCCGGGCGACGGGATAGGTTACGCTGGACATTGTGCGTCCATCGCCTCATCCTTGCATGGGCCACGCACGCGCGACATGCGGGCGCCGAACCGCCACGCGTGTCGGGGCCCTACAGCGTGACAAAACCCAGTACGACCAAGAGCGTACCGATGGCAATGGCGCCCGCGGCCATCTCATACCTCGGCTTGGCACGGAGCCGTTCATATGCCCATGGCGGCAGCCGCTTGGCGCGAAACACGCCAAGCCCGAGGAACGTGGCACAGAACCCGCAGACGATCGCGGCCAGGCATCCGAGCGCGCCGGCCATACCACCGCCGAGACCAAGCAGCAGGCCCAGTAGCCACAACGCCGCGCCGCCTGCGGCAAACCCCATGGCGAGCCCCGCCCACTCGCTGGCCCACTCGACCTGCGTCTTGAGTTGGCGGATATCGGCCAGGCGGCGATTCCACTCGCGTCGCGAGTGGACGTGTCCGCATTCGGGGCACCGCGGCGTCGGCAGGCCGTGGAGATTGTAGCCGCACTGGAGGCAGAACGCCGGTCCGCCTTCCGACACGTCGTGCTCCATCAATCGGTCGAGATGGTCAGTTTCGAGCGGCAGGGCGCGTTTCCTCCGTGGGCCGCGCGTCCGCGTGGCGGTCGATCAGCGTGCGCAGCGCCGCCGCGGCCGCGCGGACGTCCGGCTGCGCGATGACCGCCCGGCAGACGGCTAGGCCACACGGAGCGGCGGAGAGGACGTCGGCGGCGGTGTCTACATCGATGCCGCCGATCGCGACGAGCGGCAGGGACGTGAGCGCCCGTGCGGCGGCGAGCGTCTCGGGTCCGGCGACGCGGCTCTGGGGTTTGGTGGTGGTGGGGAACATCGGTCCGACGGCGATGTAGTCCGGGGCGTCTGCGACGGCGCCTTGGACCTGCTGTATGGTGTGGGTGCTGACACCGACGACGGCGCTGTCGGGCAGGATGCGCCGCGCGTCCGCGACGGTAAGGTCGGCCGTGCCAAGGTGCACGCCGGCGGCGCCGCTGATAAGCGCGATGTCCGGTCTGTCATTGACGATGAGCAGGGCGTCGTGGTCGCGGCAGCAGCGCGCCAAGCGGGACGCGCGTTGCGCGAGGTCCCGATCCGACAGCCCCGTTTCGCGGAGCTGCAGCGCGTCGGCTCCACCGCGCAGCGCGGCCTCGGCCGTCTGCAGCCAATCGCCGCGGCACATGGATTCGGTGATGAGGACATAGAGCCGCACCGAGCCGAACCGCTCGCGCGCACGCGCGTGGAGCCGAAGCCGCTGGTCGAGGTGATAGCCGCGGTAGCGCATGCGCTCCACGCGCAGCGCCCACGCGACGTCGAGCGTCTTGGCGTACTCCTCGATCGCGCGTAGCGCCTCGGCGAGTCGCCGTCCGCCGGCGAGGGCGACGTCGGCGGCGCCGGGCCTGTGGCATTCGCCGCCGGCGGTCCGGGTGCGCCCGACGTCGCGCGCGGTGTCGCGAGACGCTGTAAGGCGCCGCGCGACACCCGGCGGCACGTCGGCGGTGAGCGCATGACGTTCGTCCTTGAGCGCGCCGGAGAGTGCGTCGTCGTCGAGTATGAACCGGGCGTAGTCCTCCATGACCCTCAGCGCCTCGCGCGCACGGTTCAGGTTGGCATCGATGATGCGCAGCGCACCGGACTGACCGGATGGATCAGGCATGGTGGTCATGGGCTCGCATGGGTCTGCCGGCCCCGTTTCGCGTGTGCTTCGACCGGCGGGTGTACCGCACGCGGCATCCCCTCGCGGCGGCGTTGGCATCATAGTGATTCACCCAGACGGCATGTTTCCGCACCGTGACCATCACCGCGCGGCATGCGGATCTGTGCCCGCGCCCCGCGAGACGCACCCGGTGCCGCTTCCTGGCGGGCGCGGTTCGGATGGCGCAAGCGCGATCATGCCTGACTCGCTCCGCGCACCGCCCGCTGAAAAACGTGTGGCACCCGTTTCCGGTCCGTGGTTCCGCCGGAAAGACGTCGGCGGCACACCTACGGTCTGGACTTTTGCAACACGCTACCAGCATACCACAAGCGCACACTGGCGTAACCGTCGATGGACGGCGCGGTTGACACATCCGCCCCGTGGGCGTAGGAATCGCGGCCTATCGTGTCGCGCGTTCGGACGGCGGACGCACGTGTTCGGTGTGTGCCACCGGGCCAGGCGCGCGCGGCGGTTTTGCCGTCAGGGCCGGCGGACGTTTGACGCATGACCAACGTCGATCAGTTCGAGAGCATGTTCCGCGCGGCCGCGCGTGAGCCGTTCGTGTATGACCCGGTCGACATAGGATCGGTGCTCGTGGTGACCGATCGTGATCGCGACGGCGCCGCCGCGTTCGGTGCGCGGGTGCGGAGTTTCCTGAGCGTGCTCGACGCCGATCGGGGCGTTGCATGGCGGGATATGACCGGTTCGGAGTTTCGCACGGCGGGCGAACTCCTGGAGCGCGTCGAGGCCGCCGACCCGGCGCTGATCTGCACGTACCGCAACCTCCACAGCACGGCGTGGCGGTGGCCCTACAGCCTTGGCACGCACGTGGACCTGCTGACGCAACACACGCGTGTACCGATCATGCTGTTGCCGCACCCGGAGGCGCAGCATGCGGCCGATCACGCACTGCAAGACACCAACACGGTCATGGCGATTACGGATGACCTCACGGGTGACCATCGTCTCGTCAACCATGCCGTCCGTTTCGTGGAATCGGGCGGCGTATTGTGGCTGACGCACATCGAGGACGAGATGGTATTTGCGCGGTACGTCGACGTGATCGGCAAGCTGCCCGCGATCGACACGGACACCGCCCGCGCGGCGCTCAAGGCGCAACTTCTCAGGGAACCCGACGACTACATCGCCGGCTGCCGCGACGTCCTGGCGGCCCGAGGCGTACCGCTGACCGTCGAAAAGCTCGTCGGGTTCGGTCGGCGCCTCGCGGCGTATACCAAGCTCATCGAGCAACACCGTGTGGATCTGCTCGTGCTCAACACCAAGGACGAGGACCAGTTGGCGATGCACGGCGTCGCGTATGCCCTGGCGGTTGAGCTGCGACACATTCCGCTGTTGATGCTGTAGCGTCCCGTGGCAAGTGTAGCGGCACCAGTTCCGAGGCATACACACGTCGCGCCGGCGGTTTTGGCAGGGGCGATGGACGACAAGCGTGGGCCGCGCGCCGGCGTCCGACGTGATCGCGGCCGGAGCCCGGCACGATGACCCATGTGATGCTCGCCGCCGCCGGATCGCACGGCGATACCGCCGTGCCGATGCACGTGACGCTCGTCTTCTCGGCGCTGCTGGTCGGGTTGATCGTGTGCCTTGCGCTCGAGGAGAAACTCCACGCGAAGAAGTCCATCATAGCCGGCGTATACGCGCTCGTGTGCCTGTTTCTCGGCAATGTGTTTCACCTGTACAGCTATGTGGACCACAAGTTCCTCGTCAAACTCCCGCCGCTTCAGCTCGATCCAGGCCACACCGTCGCGCTGCCCGTGTATGTGCCGGGGATCGACTGGGGTGTGATCGCGCTCATCCTCGGGGCGAGCCTCTTCGTGGACGTTACATCGCGGTCCGGGTTGTTCACGTGGATCGCCGTCAAGCTCACGAAGGCGTCGCGGGGCGATCCGCGCCCGCTGCTCTGGTGCTACGGTGTCATGACGGTCGTGTTCTCCGCGGTGCTCAACAACGTGACGGCGATGATCATCGTCGGGTCGCTCACCGGCGTGTCGCTCAAGAAACTGGGGCGCATGAACCTGCTGCTGGGTTTCCTGCTCATCGAAGGGTTGCTGACGAACATCGGCGGGCTGCTGACGCTGATCAGCTCCGTGCCCAACATCATCGTCGGCACGGCGGCGGGTATCAGTTTTACGGCGTTTTTCATGAAATCCGCGCCGTTCGTGGCGGTCGCGACGGTGGTGACGCTCGCGCTCGGCGCGAAGCTGTTCGGCGTGCGCCGGCTCGCGACCCCGGCGGAGCGCGCGGACGCGGAGCGGCTCGTGAGTGGGTTCGATGAGAACGATGGGGTCTCCGGAGGCGGGTTCTTCTGGTTCTCCGCGGTGATGCTCGTACTCTTTATCCTGACGATCGCCGCTGCGTCCGTGCTGCCGGTGATCCGGGACCTGGGCATGAGCTACGTCGCGATGGCGTTCGCCGCGGTCATGATGATTCGCTACAAGGCCACGGTGGATCGATTCTATCAGGCCGTCGACTGGGACCTCCTGGGCTTTTTCGCGTCGCTCTTTGTCGTCATCAACGTCATGGAACACGCGCTCGTGCTGGATTTGATAGGCCGCGGGCTTGGCATGGTCATCTCGCTCAACGACCGCGTCGTCGCCGGCGCGGGGACTGGCGCCATCCTCGTGGCATCGTCGGCGTTCAGCGCCGTCACCGACAACATCCCGCTGTCGGCGATGCTCGCGAAGATCCTGCAGGCGCGCGGCACGGCCGCTACCGACCCCCTGTGGTGGTCCGTCGTGTTCGGATGCAACCTCGGCGGCAACCTCACGCCGATCGGCTCGGCGTCGACGCTTGTGGCCGTCACCATCATCCACAAGCACGACCTCAAGATGTCGTTCGCCGGTTTCGTGAAAATGGCCGCCCCGTTTGCCGGCGTCCACATCGCGCTCGCGACGATCTACGTCCTCTTGTCTCCGATCTGAGCGGCGTTGTCTTGGATCCGACTCCGGAACAGGGTTTCGCCATCTTCGCGCCGAACGCGGCGGGAACGGCCCGCCCTACGACCTGGGCGGGGCAACGCGCGGGTTGGCTGGCGTCGCGCCCGCTTGTTTGACGATCTACACATGGTATAGTGGGTTTTTCCGGCATGCCGCGGATTGGGCGGCGTCGGACGTCGGCGCCCTCGGGTCGCGTGTTCCAGGCGTCGGAAGCGCCGGCCGACGGAGCTTTCTGGATGTTTCGGCCGTGAACATCGCAAGCAGGCATACTGTCCTGATGGACGAACCGGGCCGGCGCGTGTGCCTGCTCGGCAACCATGCGATCGTGCGCGGCGCGCTCGAGGCGGGCGTGCAGTTCTTCTCGTGCTACCCGGGCACGCCGTCGTCGGAAATCGGCGACACGGTGGCGCGGTTCGCGTCCGACGCAGGCATCCTCTTCGAGTATTCCGTCAACGAGAAGATCGCGGTGGAGATTGCGTTCGCGGCGAGCCTGGCCGGCGCGCGGTCGATGTGCGCGATGAAGCATTTGGGGCTGAACTACGCGGCCGACCCCGCGGCGAGCATGCCCTATGTCGGGGTGGAAGGCGGCATGGTGATCGTATCGGCCGGCGATCCGTCGGCGATCACGAGTCCGAACGAGCAGGACCAGCGCCACTTCTGCCGGTTTTTGTACTACCCGATCTTCGATCCGGCGACGCCCGAAGACGCCCGGCGCATGACGCGCTACGCGTTTTCGTTTTCGGAAGCGGCGGGTCTGCCGGTCATCGTCCGGCCGACGACGCGTGTGTGCCACGGGAGCGGCATGGTCGAGTTCGGCGCGCTCCCGTCGGGCAGGCGTGACATCGCGTTCAAGAAGGATCCTCCGCGGTACGTCCCGCTTCCTGCGAACGCGAAGCGGATGCGCTCGGCGCTGAGCGAGCGCTTCGGTCGCGCGGAGATGCTGCTCGGTTCGTCCGAGTTCTTCCCGCGCACAGGTGGTGGTCGGCGGGGCATCATCGCGAGCGGCGTTGCGTACGCGTACGCGCGCCAGGTCATCGACGAGCTGGACCTCGCGGACGACGTATTGCTGCAGCAGATCGGTGCCTATCCGATCCCGGAACCCTTGCTCGTGGACTTCCTGACGGCCGTCGACTCGGTGCTGGTGGTGGAAGAGCTCACGCCGTATGTCGAGGACCGGGTCTGCGTGACCGCGTTTCGCGCCGGGCGGCACATCCCGGTGTTCGGCAAGCACACCCGCCATTTTCCGGTCGAGTTTGAGTACACGCCCGATCTCGTCGAGGACGCGGTGCGGTCGTATATGGGGTTGGAGCGACGCAAGACGGTCGCGGCGCCCGCCGTGGATTTGCCCGACAGGCCGCCGGTGCTCTGCCCGGGATGTCCGCACCGGACGAGTTACTATCTGGTAAGCAGGGTCTTCGGCAAGCACACGGTCTACTGCAACGACGTCGGGTGCTACACGCTCGGGTACGGCGAGCCGCTCGACGCGTGTGACACGCTGCTCTGTATGGGGTCTTCGATCAGCCAGGCGTCAGGCATCGCCCGAACCACCCGCAAGCGCACGGTGGCCTACATCGGCGACTCGACGTTTTTTCACAGTGGGCTACCGGCGCTCGTCAACGCGGTCCAGGCCGATGACGATGTGACCGTCGTGATTCTCGACAACTACGTGACGGCGATGACCGGGTTCCAGCCGAGCCCGACGACCGACGGCACAGCCGATGATCCGCATGACGACTCGTGCGAAGGGCACAACGACCGCGCTCGCTTCTCCATCGAGCGCGCGGTCAGAGGGCTCGGGGTTCGCGAGGTCCACTCGCTGGATCCATTTGATCAGGAGGCGTCGCTGGCGGCCCTAAAAACGGTAAAACGCGGCCGGGGGGTCAACGTCGTGGTGTTCCATTCTCCGTGTGTCGTCAACGCACGTCGGATGGCGCCGGGCGCCGGGCGGCGTGCGTTCGTTGTTGATCAGGCGCTGTGCAACGCGTGTTCGCTGTGTGTGCGCGTGTTGGGGTGTCCGGCGATCCTCGTAATCGACGGCGTGTATTCGATCGACGAGGAACTGTGCGACGGCTGCGCGCTGTGTGCCGAGCTATGTCAACATGACGCCATCGGCATGCGTCGAGACGACGCCGTCGGCGCGGCCGATGCAGGTGAGCGTTTATGATATCGAACGACCGGCCGTGCAACCGCCCGGGTAGCCGCGTGCTCATCGTGGGCACAGGCGGGCAGGGCGTGCTGACGGCGGCGAGATGGCTGTGCGACTGTCTCGTCGATCGCGGCCATCAAATCGTTAGCGGGCAACTCCACGGGATGGCCCAGCGCGGGGGCGCGGTGCAGTCGTCGGTCATGATCGACTGTGGTATCAGTCCGGTCATCCCGAGCGGTCGGGCGGACTTCGTCCTCGGGTTCGAGCCGGTCGAGACGGCCCGGGCGCTGCCGCTCATGTCCCCGCGCACGGTCGTGCTGATGAACACGGCTGCGGTCATGCCGTTCGTGCTGGCTCAGCGGTCGGTGCGCCAGCGCGACGGCGCCGAGTATCCCGACGTGGCGGATCTCGTCCAAAAGATTCAGGCGGTTACGGAGCACGTGCTGACGCTGGACGCCACGCGTCGCGCCGTGGACGCCGGGTCGAGCCGCGCCCTGAACATGGTCATGCTCGGCTGCCTGTTGGGCACGCGCGGTCTTCCTTGCACGGCGGACGCGTTCCTCGAGGCGACCGTGCGCCGCATGCCGCCCGCGCTGAGGGAGACGAACACCGAAGCGTTTCGCGCGGGCGTTGCGGCCGTACGGGACGCCGCCGTCGGGGGCGCGCTTTCGCCGGGCTGACGACCGGCATTCGCGTCGGCGTCAACCCGGCGTCGCCGGTGGTCGCCGCGGGGGCCAGACCCGTGATCCGAGCCCCAAGCGCCGGCGCGGAGTGGTCGCTCGGCGCCGGAGAGTACCTATCTCTTGCGCTCCGGGGCGACGTGCGCAAAGCGCTCCGCGAAGCCGACGCCGACCCGCACTGCACGGATGCCCCTCACCTCATTTGCCGACACATCGCATGTGCGATAAAGTAGCTCCGTTGCGGATCGCTGCTTGAGGAAACATTCAAGAGGTCGGCCACATGGTTCAGCGTAAGGTGTCCGGTCGGCGGCGTCGGCTCGCCGCGGCCGATGCGGATAGGTTACTCAAGGCGTTGCTCGTCACCGCGCGGGCCGTAGGCGAGACCCTCGAGACGCGGGCGGTCGAGGCAGCCGCTGACGCACACCTGTCCGCCACAAAGCTTCAACTGCTGCGCCTGCTGGCACAGCGCGGCGGCCAGACGGCCACGGCCACCGCCCGGTTTCTCGGCGTAAGCAAGCCCGCCGTCAGCCAGATCGTGGATGCGATGGTGCGGGCGAAACTCGTGTCGAGGCGGTCCGGCACCGGGCATGATCGTAGGGAGCTCGTGCTCGAACTGACCCGCGACGGTCGCCGTGCCCTCCAGGCCGTTCGCCGCCGCCAGCGGCAGGTCTTGCGCGCTGCCGTTGGGCTCTCGACTGCCGGCGACACCGAGCGCTGGATCGACACGTTGGAGCAGGTCGCCGGCGCGCTCGCACAAGCTGACGACGCGTTCCATCAGTTCTGTCTGCAGTGCGGCGCCCACGCCGATGGAAGCTGCATCCTCATGGGCGGCGACGCCGACTGCCTCTACCTTGTTCAGACCAATGCCCGCGCGAAACGCCATACACGTACGAGCGCGCGGACCTGAGCCGCCGACAGCCTCCAGCGAACGCGTCGCCGCTGCGCCACCGAGCACCCGCGGCCGCGGCGAAGACCATCATGCGGGACTAACCCATGAGCCACCCACGACCACTCTGGCAACCGTCGCCGGAACGAATCCGTCACACCCGGATGCACGCGTTCATGACGGCGATGGCCGATCGATACGGTTTTACGCCCGACTGGCCGTCGCTGCACGACTGGTCCGTTACGCGGCGGGACGAGTTCTGGCGAGAGATGCTCGCCGTATCCGAAATCGCGCCGTCGGCCGAGGCCAACGCCGTGTCGAAGGGAACCGGCATGCTCGACACGACCTGGTTCCCCGGCATGACGCTCAACTTCGCGGCGCATCTACTCCGTTTCGGCGATGACCGCATCGCGATTGCGGCCGAGGACGAGCTCGGACGTACACGGTCGATCACATACCGGTCGCTTCGCGCGCAAGTCGCATCCGTGGCGGCGGGCCTGCGGGACGCAGGTATCGGCCCGGGAGACCGCATCGGGGGGTTCCTGCCGAACATACCGGAGGCCGTCGTCGCGATGCTCGCCGCGACGTCTCTTGGGGCCGTGTGGTCGTCCTGCTCGCCCGACTTCGGCATCAGCGGCGTGTTCGACCGCTTCGGGCAGATCGCGCCGCGTGTCCTGTTCGCCGCGGACGGCTACAGCTACAACGGCAAGCACATCGATTCGATGCAGCGCGTCGCCGGCATCGTGGAGCGGATCCCGAGCATCGAGCACGTCGTCATCGTGCCGTTCACGGAGGATGCGCCCGACGTGTCGAACGTCACTCATGCCACGATGTGGCACGATTTTCTCGGCGCGGCGTCGAATCTACACTTCGAACCGCTGCCGTTCGATCACCCCGTGTACATCATGTATTCGTCGGGCACCACCGGCGTACCGAAGTGCATCGTACACGGCGCGGGCGGGACGCTCCTGCAGCACATGAAGGAGCTCATGCTCCACTGCGACCTCCGTCGCGAAGACAACATCTTCTACTTCACAACGTGCGGCTGGATGATGTGGAACTGGCTCGTGAGTGCTTTGGGCGTCGGCGCGACCGTCACGCTCTACGAGGGAAGCCCGAGCTACCCCACCATCGACCACCTCTGGGATATGGCCGAGCGGCTCGGCATCAGCGTATTCGGTACGAGCCCCAAGTTCATCGCGGCATGCGGCAACGCCGGGCTGCGACCCGGGCAACAACACGACCTGGCCAGGCTCCGCGCCGTGCTTTCCACCGGTGCGCCGTTGACGGTCGAGAACTTCCAATGGGTCTACGACAACATCCAACGCGACCTGCAGCTCTCCAGCATCTGCGGCGGCACCGACATCATCAGTTGCTTCATGCTCGGCAACCCGATCCTGCCGGTCTATCCCGGGGAGATACAATGCCTCGGACTCGGCATGGACGTCCGGGCGTTTGACCCGCACGGCACCGCCGTTGTCTCGGAAAAGGGCGAACTCGTCTGCTGCAGCCCGTTTCCGTCACAGCCGACCGGGTTCTGGCATGATCCCGACGACACGAAGTACCGCAACGCATACTTCCAGCGCTACGCCGGCGTGTGGCACCACGGCGATTTCGTCGAGATCACGCCCCGCGGCGGCGTCATTGTCTTTGGCCGGTCGGATGCCACGCTCAACCCCGGCGGCGTACGTATCGGCACCGCCGAGATCTACCGACAGGTCGAAGCCATGGACGAAATCGTCGACAGCGTGGCCGTGGGCAGGAGAACACGCGATGGCGACGTCGAAATCTGTCTCTTCGTCGTCCTACGCGACGGATGCCGGCTCGACGCGGACTTGATCCGCGCGATCAAGACCAACATCGCCGCCGCGACGACCAGACGTCACGTGCCCCGGCACATCAAGCAAGTAACAGCCGTGCCGTATACCATCAGCGGCAAGAAGGTCGAGCGCGCGGTGACGCAGATGATCCACGGCGAAACCGTTGACAACCGGGACGCCCTCGCCAACCCTGACGTGCTCGACCAGTACGCCGACATCCTCGACACCGACGACGCGTGAGACCACGACGAGCCTTGCGGTGCCGGGTGAGACGTGCCGTGGTGGTCGTGGTGTCGTCGGACCCGCCCGCGTGTGATCGGGGGCTGCGTCCAACACGGCGGCCGGACGAAACGGACGGGTGGCGCTGTGGCGTGCATCGGTGGTCGCCGGCTCATGCCGTGGGAGCGGGAGGCGCATGGGCGCCGGCCGCGTCGCGCACGGACGCGTCAAGTGTTCCGGCGTCTGGAGTTTGCCGATCGGCGGGTGTCTTCAGGTCGATGATCTGCATTTCGACGCTGCGCCGACCGTTGAAGTCATTGATGATCGGTTCGAACGCGACGCGACACCGGCGGAACTCTTTGAGATCCTCGATCACGCGGGCCAGGCCGAACCCGATCGCCTTGATCTGCGTGCCATGCTCTTGCAAGCGGACTTGCAGGTGGCTGCCATCGCGGCCGACGCAGCGCGGCTCCGCGGCCACGTCGACCCAGTCGGTCGCGAGCCTCGGCTTGGGGTTGCCCGCGCCGAACGGACCGAGCGACGCGATCTCTTCGACGGTCGAGAGCGTGAGCGCATCGAGCGAGACCTCGGCGTCCAGATGCAGCGATGGCGCCATGTCGGCCCCGGTCAGGCGCCGGTTCGCCTCGGCGACGAACGCATCCGCAAATGCGTCCACGTTGCTCGGTGCGATGCGGAGACCAGCGGCCATGGCGTGACCACCGAACGATAGTAGGTGTTCGCGGCACCGCCCGATCGCGTCGTGCAGATCGAAGTGCCGAATGCTGCGGGCCGAACCCTGCCCGTCGTCATCGCTGAGCGCGATGAGCACCGTGGGCCTGTGGTACCGATCCACAATCCGCGCGGCGACGATGCCGATGACGCCGGCGTGCCAGTCGCGCGACGCGAGCACGATACCCCGTCGCGCGGCGCTCGCGAGTCGATCCCGCTCAATCCGTTCCACGGCCTGATCGACGATTCTCCGCTCGGTGGCCTGCCGGTGCCGGTTGTGCTCATC
>JBHHVO010000026.1:0-15770 GCA_046754365.1 Phycisphaerae bacterium
TAGTAATTGCTGGTGTCGCGGGCCCGTTCAGTGGTCGAGGAGGCGCGGCACTGATTCACCGATTGTTTGCACCAACATGTCCTCGCCGCCTTGATCATCCCGGAAGTGACAGATGTCAAACATGAGTTCATCGCTCCCCTCGATCCGCGCGGCCGCGTCGACGAGATGCACACCGTGTTGCTCGTCCGCCAGGGAACGGGTTATGTCGTTGATCTCCTTTACAGCGGCGACAAGGCGTTGCTCGGGTACGTCTTTGTTGTAGACCTGGGTCGCCAGCACAACCTGGATATCGTGTTCCCGCGCTACGGCGATCAAGTTCCGGATATTGGTCCGGTAGGTATCGACACCGTGGTATGGGTCGTTCGCGAAATCCGGTATGTAATGCATCATGGTCTGGGCCCATGTGCGCATGTTGGTTTGCTCCTCCGACCACTCCCGCAACAACACATACGCGGCCGCGTGGTCCATAAAACGGGGGACTCGATCCCACCACAGTGGCTCGTTGCCAACGAGCCGCTTGCGCCAGTGGACATACGCAGGCCGGAAGGACTTCCCGAACGCGGGCCAGGCGTCGTTGACCGCGTGGTACACGATGATCGCGTCAGGCTCATAGTAGAGACAGCGCATGGTGAAGTTGACAAATGACTCGCAAGTTGTCCACGAGATGTCCGCGGCGTTGACCACCTCGAGGCGCAATCCCCTCCTGGCAAAGTCGTCGCGCAGCGCGTCTTCGAGTTTCGCCGGGTAGCCCAGGTAGGTCGTCGACCCACCAAGGCAGAAGATGCGGAACACATCGGCGGGCTTGACCTCCTGCGCGGACGTGAGCCTGAGGCCGCGCATGTCGACGTCCGGCGGTTCGGTCTTCGGGATGTAGGGCAGGTACGGATAATCAGGGGATTGCCCGGGCCAAACCCGCGCCAGGCGTTTGCTCCGCCTCCAGGCGTACTTGCGTCGCATACGGCTCAAGTCGCGCTCCGTGAGCGCAACGTAGCCGCGTGCAGCGATCTCGGCCGTCCCCGCAAGCCCGAGCCAGAGTATCACGAGAAAGAGCGCCCGTGCGCGACGCGAACGCCGAGGCGGCCCCGTGCCGTGCGACGTCCGGTGCGGCATCCGGATCTCTGAGACCGATGTGCGAGCAGCCATTGGTCGTATTATCGGTACGATGGGCGCGCATCTCGCGTCCGCCGGGGACGCGACCGTCCGAGACGGCCATCGACCCGGGCCGGACCGCCCGGTCCACGCCACGGCGCACGATTCGGGCCGGTCGCTTACGATGGCGTCGCATGAGAGTTGTCTACATTGCGGCTGGGGCCGGTGGGATGTATTGCGGGAGTTGTCTGCGCGACAACCGTCTTGCGGCCGCGTTGCTCGCCGCCGGCAGGGACATCGCGCTCATCCCGACCTACACGCCGTTGCGTACGGACACGCCCAACGTGAGCCGGGACCGCGTGTACTACGGCGGTGTGAACGTGTTTCTGCAGCAGCACTCGGCCGTCTGTCGACACCTGCCGCGGTGGCTGAATCGGCTCCTGGATGCACCGGCGCTGCTCCGCGCCGCCGGGAGGCTCGCCGGCGCCACAACCCCGAACGCGACGCTCGGGGCGCTCACCGTGTCGATCCTGGCGGGCGAGCACGGTCGGCAGCGCGTCGAGCTGCGCAAACTCGTCGTTGCGCTCCGCAACCTCGCGCCGGACGTGGTGAACCTGCCGAACCTCATGTTCCTGGGGCTCGCACCGGCGATCCGCGATGCGCTCGGCGTGCCGGTCGTGTGTACACTTTCGGGGGAGGACGTGTTCCTCGACGCCCTGCCCGAGCCGTATCGGCGTAGGGCGTTCGCGCTCATCCGCCAACATGCGACCGTCGCGGACGGGTTCATCGCGCTGACCCGATACTACGCGGCGCACGCCGCCGCGCACTTCGAGTTGCCGCGTGATCGCATCGACGTCGTGCCGTTGGGTGTTCCGATCCATGACGCTCCAACACCGGGCCCCGCGACGGCTGCCGCGCCGTTTACGATCGGATACCTCGCGCGCATCTGCCACGAGAAGGGCTTGCACATCCTCGCCGATGCCGTGCTTCGACTTCGACGCGCGGGGCGCAACTGCCGCGTCGACGTTGCGGGGTATGTAGGCCGGCACGACCGCAGGTACCTCGACGACATCACGGCGCAGGTCGACGCCGGCGCGCTCCGCTACGAAGGCGAGGTGGACATCATGGGCAAGCGCACGTTTCTCTCACGGCTTGACGTGTTGTCGGTCCCAACCGTGTACCCGGAGTCCAAGGGGCTTTACGTGTTGGAGGCGCTCGCGGCCGGTGTCCCCGTCGTGCAGCCGCGGCACGGCTCGTTTCCCGAGCTGGTCGACGCCACGGGGGGCGGTCTGCTCTGCGCGCCGAACGATCCGGCCGACCTGGCGGACACGCTCGCCCGGCTCATGGACGATGAGCCCCTGCGGCGGCGGCTCGCGGACGCCGGACAAGCGGCCGTGCACGAGCGATTCACCGACACGATCATGGCCGAGCGAACGTGGGCACTCTACGAACGCTACCACGACCGCCCGCGCATGCCGTAAGGCGACGGCCGGTTCGGCGCCGGTGTCACATCGCCCGTCGCCACGCGTTGGTTCATCAGGTCTTCTTGATCAGCGGCAGGGACGGCCAGCGTTTTTGCAAGACGGCATCGGCATCGGCGCGCAGCCAGTCACGCAGCACGGTCGCGTACACCTGGCGGAAATCCGTACCAAACGCCAGGTCCCCGCGGTGGAGCCGTTCGAGCGAGGGCAGCGCGCCGACGAACCCGGCCCGCACCGCGTCTCCGATCACAAACAACGGGGCCGCCTCACCGTGGTCCGTACCACCGGACGCGTTCTCCGCGACCCGCCGGCCGAATTCCGAGAACGTCATCACGAGCGTTCGGGGCAAGTCGCCGGTTCGCCGCAACGCATCCACGAATGCCCGCAACCCGCCGGCGAGCTGCAACAACACCCGCCCGTGTCGATCCGCCTGGTTGACATGTGTGTCGAAGCCGCCGATCGAGACGTAGTAGACCGTCGTCGGCATGCCCGCGGCGATCATCCGCGCGACGCTCCGAAGCGAACGGGCGAACGGCGTGTTGGGGAACTGCGCGCCGTCGATCGCCCGTCCCGCGGCCTCACGGATCCGCCCGGCCGCCACGGCCGCATCGAGCGCACTGCGCCGAAGGAAATCCAACGGACCCGCGCGCTGCGCGTCGCGCCCCCCGTCCATGGCCAGGCGACCGGCGATGTCCTGCATGGAGCGCGCGTCGCGACGCCCGCGGCCGCCGCCACGCCGACCACCCCCGAGACCGGTGCCGAACCGCGGCGCGTCCTGGACGCTGATCGGCATGAAGCGTTCACCGCGCATGGCCAGGGGTGTCTCGCCGACCAGGGCGATGCCGGCCGTCGGACCGCACGGATCGGCGCCGGCGCAGGTGTTGTCGAAGTAGCGGCCGATCCAGCCGTTCGTGAGCCGACCATCCGGCGATGCCGTCTCCCAGATACGTGATCCGACGAAATGGGACCGGTTCGGGTTCGGATACCCGATGCCCTGAACCACGCACAACATGCCGGCATCCCAGAGCGACTTGAGACCGGCCGCGTTTGGGTGAAACCCGACGTCCGCATCGATCTTCAACACGTCGCGTGCCGCGATGCCGAGTTTCGGTCGGTGGCGGTGGTACACGTCGTTGCGAAACGGGATCACGGTGTTGAGGCCGTCGTTGCCGCCGGCGAGCTGTACGACCACGAGGACGCGGCCATCCCGGCCGCCGCGCCGCGCCGCGCCGCCCGCCGCCGCATCGGCGCACGCCATGGCGCGGGCGCTTTCCGCGAGAAACCCGGGCACGGTCGCATGCAGGCCGACAAGCGCCGCGCCGGCGCCCAGAAATTCCCGTCGCGTGAAGGCTTGGATACGCTGTGTCATGTTGCGTGCTCCCCGTTACGGGTCCGGCGGTGTGATCCGCGGACGGCCCGCCCGAGCCGCCTGCGCCACGGTGCCACTACATGTCACACATGGCCGTGCCCGTGCCATACACCGCGGTGTCAGCGTGTCATATGACGGAACGGCCGCAGCGCGGCGCCGATCGCGTGCGCCGCCCGCGATATCGTGCCGCGATGTGTCACGACGCCACAGGACAAGCAAGCGCGTGATCGCGGGGACCGCCCCCCGATTCCAAACACACGAGACACTACCACACACCACAACCGCCGTCACAAGGAACAACGGTGCCGGCGCCGAGACATTTCCCGGGACCTCCGGAGAAGCCGTGCCGGCGACCGGATCCGCACCGCTCCCTCCGCCCGGCATCGCGCCTAGACGGCCAACCACACCGCCACCGAGGCTCGCGCAGCGGAGACACGCGCGCCTCCGCCCGGGATCCCGCTGGCCCCGCCGATAACAGGCTCCACGCCCGCTGGGCCAGGCCCGAGGCGCCTCGGACCAGATCCCATCACCGGGTACGGGGCACCGTTCCGTCGGGCCCGGACCCCAGCAGCCGGTGCCGGAACCTTGCCACCCGGTGCGGGTACCCAACCCACCGCCGGCCGGCCCGGCCCCAAGTTTGGGTCGGTACACGGCGCGCCGTTGTGCTCGCGACATGTTCCGCACTTCACTGATTTATTCCATTGGGGCATGAAATGGTGCCTTGCGTTGCCGCGGTGATGCCCTTATAATGTGGGTGTTTGTGGCTCAGATGTGGCGTTGTTTCGGCGAGACCGGCACGGAGGGTGTGCGATGTGCGCCCCCGACGTGTGGCGTGGGGCTGCGTGGCGTTATGCGGTCCGTGCGGTGGGCTCTCGATCCTTCGGCGGGCGCGCGTGTCGGCTACGGCGTGGCGCCATGGGACCGGCGGCACCGGTTTGCATCGCGACATTGTACGTGCGCTAAGACTCAGGAATCTGCGCAGTTCGGTGCGTTGCGCGGCACGGTACGATGTCGCGCCCACGACAAGAAGCCACGGCGAGACCGGCCGGGCGGCGGTCGCACGGTGATTTCGGTTGGGTGTATTACTACGGGGAGGTGGTGGACTGATGCGTGTCAAAAGTATCTGGAGCGCCGTCGTGATCGGTGGCGTGAGTGTGATGGCCCAGCCCTGGTTGGGTGCGGCTTGGGCGGCCCCGGAGGGTTCGCGTCGCGTGCTGGTGCCGCCGAGGAGCTTGGCGTCAGCGGCGGAAGGGCCGGCGCGCAAGCAGGGTGCGCCCGAAGGACCGCGTGCCCAGGGCCTCTCCGTGGCCGATCGTGGCGGGCTCGCGGGCGGCGCGTGTACGGCGACGTTGATGTCCGCGATCCCGGAGAGCGGCACGCACGACGCCCGCCGCCCGCACGACCCGTCGGGGCCGAACGATGACGCTTCGCTGCGTGAGGGCTTCGGCTCGGCCGATGAGCCGATCACGGTCGTGCTGGACGTCGCCGGACTCGCCCCGGCGTGCTTTGCGCTCTGCGAGACGAGCCCGGACCCGGTACTCGGGGCGAACGGGGTCGCGAGCGTCGTGGAAGGTCCCAGCGGGACCTACACGATTCAGCTCAACCACGCGATTGCGCCGGGCGCTTGGACGAGCATCTTCGCCGGCGGCAACCTGCTCGTCGCGTACCTGGCGCACCCCGCGGACACGGACGCGAGCGGCGTGAGCAACGCCACCGACGTACTCAACGTCATCGACCAGCTCAACGGGGTCGCCGACCCGGCGTTCGGCAACTTCAGCCAGGACATCGATCACAGTTGCGGCGACCCGACGTTCCCGGTCGGGTGCGGCTTCACGGCGTCGGACATCCTCACCGTCATCGACCTGTTGAACGGCGCCGGCACGTTCGCGTCGGAATGGAACGGCGTCGAAGCGCCGGTCGATGATTGCGAGCCGCCGGCCGCGTGCGGCAACGGTGTGGTGGACCCCGGCGAGGATTGCGACCCGCCCGACGGCGTGTCGTGCGATGACAATTGCCAATCGCTTGTCGAACCATGTGGTGATGGCGACTGCTGCGTCGCGAACGGCTCGGCGGGCTGCGATGATGGGGACTGCTGCACGTGTATCTGCGAGCTGGACAACTTCTGCTGCAGCGTGCAATGGGACGAGACGTGCGCGACCGAGGCCATCGATATCTGCACGGTATGCGGCGGGCCCGGTTGCGATTGCGGTGAGGGTGACTGCTGCTCGGACAACGGAACGTTCGGGTGCGTCGATGAGGATTGTTGCGACTGCATCTGCGCCGCGATGCCGGACTGCTGCGACGTGGTCTGGGACGCGGACTGTGCCGCGCTCGCGAACACGTTCTGCGGCGTGTGCGGTGCTGATCCACTCCTGTGCACGTCTTGCCCGCCAGATGATTGTGAGGCGTGCTGCTGCCCCGACGGGAGTGAATGCTTCAACGCACCGACATTCGATTGTCAGGACATGGGGTGCCTGAATCAGGGTAACGCCGGTGACGGCAACACGTGCGAGGCGATCGGGAACAGCTGCCAGGGCAATATCGCGGAATGCGCGCCGGACGCGCTCGATTGCTGCGTCGCACACGACGCCGGCAACCCCGGTTGCAACGTCATTGCATGCTGCGAGTGTGTTTGCGGATTCGACGCGTTCTGCTGCGACGTGAACTGGGACGGGCTTTGTGTCAACGACACGATGACACCGCTCTGCATAGACGCGTGTCCGTGCAATTGACATCGCCGCGATGATCGTCCGGGGCGCGCCCGTGACGCCCCGGACCGCCGCCGGGCAGCACCACTGCCATATCGAGCCCACCGCACCACGCGGTGGGCTCGTTTGTTGCGCATCCACCACGTCCGAACGCTGCGGCGCTGCTTCGCCATTCCGGGGGCGCGGGACCGTGCGTTGTCGATGCCAAAAGCGTTGCTTCCCGGTCCGGCACCGTACACGGGGCGGCGCAGCGCCGGCCGCGTGTTGAACAAGTTTTGAACGCGGGGGCGATACCGATATGTTCCCGGTGACACCGCGGAGTGGACGCGCGCACCACGCGGTCGAGCGGATGGCTAGGGTCCCGTGAGGGCTGCTTGGAACGACGCGAAGTCGATGAGGTCGACAGCGGCGTCGGCGTTGAAATCGCCCGGCGTGCAGCGCACGGGAATGGCCGGGTCGCCGGGCGCGGTCATGCAACGTTGCAAGGCGGCGACGTCGGCGAGGTCGAGATCGCCGTCGCCGTCGAAGTCGCCCGTACCTGACGGGATGAACTCGTCGGCACCGATGTCCACGGATGCGCCTGCGTGTCGCACCTGGCCGTCGAAGTCGGTCTCGCCGGGGGGCGTGGTGGCGGACGTGACGCCGTCGATGCATGGAGAACCGGGCTGGAGGTGTTCGTCTCCGGGGACCCAGTCGAACACCGGGAGGATGCCGCCGAAGCCGTTTGGCGAGAAGAAGCCCGCGAGCACGCCGCCCACGTTGACCGCGTCGCCGACGTCGACCTCCGGGAAGTTGGGTGGGAAGTTGCCGTCGTTCGTGTCAAACTCGACGTCGGCGTCGCCGGTGCCGTCGAGCGTGAGCTGCCCGACGACGACATTCGCCACGCGTATGTCGAACGTCGCGAACGGCGGACCCTGGAACACACGCACGCGGAATCGCTCGCGATCGACTTCCAGTTTGTAGCGGGCTTCACCGTTGATCGCGCCCGTTCCGACCAGGATGGCGATGAGGTCCTGCAGCGGCGGCTGGCCGCCGGGGTCCTTGTTTTCGACCCAGGTACCGAGTTGGACAATCGACGGGTCGACGAAGATGTTGTCGTTGCCCGGCGTGATGTTGCCGCCGAAGTCGCCGTCGACGTTGCCGAAGAAGCAGTTGGCCTCCACCACGGCGGACGAACCGGTGAGCGCCTTGAGGGCCACGCCGCCGGGACTGAACGCGACGACGTTGCCGGTGAATGACACGTTGGCCCCGTTGATCATGAGGATGACGCTCGACGCGGCCGCCCAGTTGGCGATAAACGTGTTGTTGCGGATGAGCGCGGTGCAGTCATTGCAGTCGACGGCGGCCGCGACGTTCGCGAGGTTTCCGGCCACGATGTTGTCCACCACGGTCGGCCCGCCGCTGACGATCGAGATACCCGCGCCGCGCGGCGCGGCAAAGTTGCCGACGATGTAGTTGCGCGCCACATGCGGCGAGGCAAACTCGATGTCGATGCCGGCGCCGAAGACGGCCCTGTTGCCCGTCATGACGTTGTCGACGACGACGACGGCGTCGGTGCCGTCGTGCAGGTGCACCGCCCCACCGGAGCTACCCGGTGCGTCATTGGTATGGATGACGTTGCGCTCGATGCGTGCGCCGGAGGCCTGGCAGAACACGCCGCCACCGCGTCCGTCGGCGATGTTGGCGAAGATTTCGTTGTCGCTGATGAGCGGGCTCGCACCGTCTGAGCAATGAATGCCGGCACCGTGGAGTACGCAGAAGTTGTTCGTGATGCGGTTGTGTCGGATCGTCGGGCTCGATCCGTTGACGCAGTACACGCCGCCGCCATGCTCGGCGGATCCGTTGCGGATCGTAAAACCGTCCAACATCGCCGCCGCCGGCTCCGCGCCGGCGAACGTCACGACGTGGCCGTCCTCCGAGCCGTCGACGATCGTCGACGCGACGGTGGTCGGATCCAACGGGTCTGCGCTGTGCAGGTCGATCGCCTTGCCGTCGAAGTGGATGTTCTCGACGTAGACGCCCGGCATCACGAGGATCGAATCGCCATCCACGGCCGTGTTGATCGCCGACTGTATCGTCGTGTGCGTGCCCCCACCGCCGGGATCGACGATGTACTCGGTCGCTCCGGCGCGCCGCAGGAAACCGCCGCCCGTCGCGAAGCAAAGCACGCACACCATGAATATACTGTTTCGTTGCATGAGCTTGTCCCTCCGATGGAACCGCCGCGGCATCGCACCTCGGGCGCTAGAGCCCAATGCCGAAAGCGATTTGCAGCCGTGCCCAGTCCGCCAGGTCCACGTCCGCGTCGCCGTCGACGTCGAAGCCATCACAACCGGCCGCCGCAGCCGTGCCCGGACCGCTCAGGCACGCCGTGAACGCGGCGTGGTCCAACAGGTCGACATCACCGTCGCCGTCGCCGTCGCCGGGAATCGCGCTCTGCTCCGGCTCCACGATGCGCAGGTAATCGACATACCAGAGACCCGCCGCGGTCGGGGGGAAGTCCTCATCCTGAATCAACACGTCCATCGCCGCGATTTCGGTCAACAACCGATCGCCGTCTGGCACGTCGACGAGGGAATCAGGGGAAATACGAATGACATTCTGCCCCTGGATGACGTCAAACGACCAGAGTTCCGAATACAGTGATTCCTCGGAATAGTTGATGTATTCAAACGCCTCACCCTCACAGTCGATGAGCTTGAGCCACAGGTGCGTGCCGGTATCCCCATCCGCGAACCCGCCGTCTCCGTACGCATCCCAGACCGGGACCAGGGCCGAGAGCGGAAAATCCGGAGGCACGGCGCCGGGATGATCCGGATCACCGTACGTGTGGGCGAGCGGCATGTAATGGCCGCCGGCGCACGTCGACGGAAATCGGACGGGATCCACGAGGCGTCGAAACCCGATGAACGTGCCGCCGACGCATGCGGCATCGGGATTGATGCAGAAGATCGCGTCGGTGCCGATGCTGTACAGGCCGCCCGGCTCGTTGGGGGACGCGTTCTCGTCCGAGCCGAACAGGTAGAGCGCCGGTTGGTTGGCCGGACTCGTCAGGTCGATGACGCCGGCGGCGGCGGCCTCGTTGGATGACGCGAACTCGAAATCCTCGAGCAACGTCTCGATCTGGGCTGTCGCGGGCCGCGCCGCCAACACCGCCACCGCGCCGGCGACCCACAGCCATGTCATGGCATGTCGGATCAGGCCGGTAGGTCTGTCCACGTCCAAGCGGGTCACATTCATCGCGCCGCTCCGTTACGCTTTGTCGGAAGCCCGTACTTCTCTGCGCGGTAGCGCATGGTATCGCGCGACACGCTCAGCAACTCGGCCGCGCGCGATACGTTGTTGTTCGCCGCGGCGAGCGCCTTGGTGATGAGCGCCCGCTCGATGTCCTCGAGGGCGATCGGCCCGCGTGAGAAATCAGCCCGAACATACCCGGCCGCGCCGTTGTCCCCCGTGTGCATGTGCCGCCGCGGCACCGGAAGCAGGTCGGGTTCGAGCACATCCCCGCCCAGCAGCACGGCGCTCTCGAGGGCATGACACAACTCACGTACGTTGCCAGGCCAAGGATACCGCCGAAGCGCCTTTTTCGCCAGCGGTGACAACGTCTTGGGCGGCATGGAGAACTTCCGACAATGCACGGTCAGGAAGTGATCCGCGAGCTTGTAGAGATCTCGACCCCGGTCGCGCAGCGCGGGCAGATGGACATGAATCACCCGCAGCCGGTGGTAGAGGTCGCCGCGGAACGTGCCTTGCGCGACCGCCTCGGCGGGATCCACGTTCATCGCCGCGATGAGATGTACGTCGACGACCCGCTCTTCGACGCTGCCGACCGGGCGTATGGTCCGGCCCTCGATCGCGGTGAGAATCTTCGCCTGCATGGGTTTCGGGAGCGCACTGATCTCGTCGAGGAAGAGCGTGCCCTGGTCGGCCACTTCGAAGAGCCCGCGCTTGCTCGTCCGCGCGTCGGTGAACGAGCCTTGCGCGTGTCCGAACAACTCCGACTCGACGAGCGCTTCCGGCAGGGCGGCGCAGTTCACGTGTATGAACGGGCAATCCGCCCGCGGCCCCTCGTAGTGGAATGCCTTGGCGAGTAAATCCTTGCCCGTACCGGTCTCGCCGGTAATCAGCACGTTCGGCGGCCGGTCCGACGCGGAAACGCCGAGCGCACACATCCTGCGGACGAGGGATTTCGCGCGCTCGATTTCAGGACAATCGCCGATAATCTGATGGAGTCCGAACTGCTGCGTCTTGTGCTTTTGATCATGCCGCAACGCCTGCGCGATCCGGCGGTGCTCGAGCGTTTTGTTGGCGATGAGCGACAGGGCGTCGAGATCCACCGGCTTGATGAGGAAGTCGGCCGCACCGAGTTTCATCGCCTCGACCGCGCACTGGATGTCGCCGTGGGCGGTCATCATCACGGCCACCGTGTCGGGGTGCGTCTCGGTGAGGTGCTTGAGCACGGCCATGCCGTCGATGCCGGGCAGGCGGAGATCCAGCAGCGCGAGGTCGATATGCCGACCCACCATCCACGGAAGCGCGTGCTCGCCGGACGCGAACCAGGTTACCCGGTGACCCTCGTCACCGAGACTCGCCTCGATCGTACGTCCGAGGAGCTCTTCGTCTTCAACTATGAGGATTGACGCCATGTTCGATGCTCCAGTCCCACCGCGTGTTTTCCCCCAGACCGCGAGATAGCTCGCAGTCTGCGTTCATCGGGCTGGCACGCATGTGACGATCGTAACTTGCTATTGCACAATAAGTTACACAACATTTTCTCGTCACCATCTTACGGCACGCCATCTGCAATACATGGACATGAAGCATACTCGATGCCGTGCCGTGTAGGATTGAGATTCTCGATGGTAGCAACAAGAAACGCTGGATCGCGTCGCGCCGACCGCCATCATCGCGGGTTCACCTTGCTTGAGGTGCTCGTCGTCATCGGGGTCGTGTTCCTGCTCATTGCGATCCTGCTACCGGCGTTCAAGAACGCCCGCGAGGCCGCTCGAAGGACCGTGTGTGTGGCCCATCTGAAGCAGATCGGCGTTGGCCTGGTCACGTACGGGGCGAGCCACCATGAGTATGCACCGCGGATCATGGATCCCATGGGCACGACGGCACCGAGGACGCTCGTGTCGCGCTCCGGGAACTACGTCAATCTGGGCCTGCTACTTCAGGATGAGGGCTTCGAGGATCCGACGGCGTTCCGGTGCCCGAGCCAGACGCGTTACGGGTTCAACAGCAACCTCGACATGATTCCCGCGGCGACGATCGGCACGAGCTACGCGTACGCGGTGCACAAGCCATCGGGCGCGAGTCCTCGCCTTGGGGCCGTGCGGTACCTTGCGCTCGTGACGGACGACTTCGTGTCGCGGATCGGCGAGACGGTGGGCATGGGCAAGTACGCGCATCGCGTCGGGTATAACGTGCTGCACACCGACGGCAGCGCGGTGTGGTATGCGGACCCGGATGAATCCATTTGGCACCGCGGTGTCCATTGGGACGACGAAACCGACGACATCACGTACGAGGTGATCTACGATCCCAACGCGGACATCCCGCCGGATCAATATGGAGACGCCATGGACATCTTCCGGGTCTGGCACTCGCTCTGCTACGACCTGCAAGACCCGTTTTGACGCCCGCCGCGATGGAGCGCTGACCGTGGTATGACAATTCGTTCCAAGCTCAACCTGTCGGTCGCCACGCTCATCACCGTGTTCGTCGTATCGATGGCGATCACGATGGCAGCCGTCGTCAAGAACGCCGACAAGACGCAGGAATACTCGCGTATGCGCGAGCAATCGCGCTTCACGTCCGACATCACCACCGACATCTACCACCACCTCGCCGCCCAGGCCGGGGTCATCGGCCTACCGGAGGCACCGGAGGCAACGGCCTGGCCGCAATACGCACTCGATGACATCGACAGTCAGATTCGGCTCGCCGGCGACGAACACGAGCGAGCGCACTGGCGGCGCGTGCATCATGCGGTAACCCTGTTGGCGCCGAAGGACGGACGCCCGCCGACGCGAGACGAGGTGGTCGACGCCGTCGCGACCGCGCGGGTCAACCTGCGTGCGCTGCGGATGCACTTCGGCCAGGCGGAAGCCGAGTCGATCGCGGAGGTCGCGGCGAGCAGCCTCCGGGCCGAGGTTGCGATCGGGGCCGCGGCGGCGCTCATGATCCTGTTGTTTCTCGTGTATGTCATCATGGTCCGCGACTCGCTGGTCCGCCCGATTGAGGTGATCAAGGCGTCGGCCGACATCATCGGCGACGGACGACTCGACCATCGCGTGCCGCTGTCCGGCACGGACGAGCTGGCGGAACTCGCCAAGCGTCTCGACGCGATGGCGGCGAGTTTGGCGAAGCATCAGGCCGAGCTCATCGCGGCACGCGAGCTCTCGGCGATCGGATCGCTGTGTACGAATGTTGCGCACGGCCTGCGCAACCCGCTCGCCGCGATTCGCGCGAGTGCGCAGCTTGCCGAACGACGGACGACGTCCGGGCCGGCGCGGCAGATGATCCGTGATCTGGTCAAGCAGGCGGATCGCATGGACCAGCGCATCACGAAGATGTTCCGGTTCAGCCAGCCGCTCGAATTGCGGCGCGATTGCGTTGTCTTTGCCGAGCTCGCGCGGGCCGCACACGCGCACGCGCGACCACTCTTGGACGCTCGCCACGTAACGCTTGTCACGGAGGATAACACGGGTGATGCGTTGTGGTGCCTTGATCACGAGCAGCTCGCCGAAGCGGTCGCCGAGCTCCTCACGAACGCCGCGTACCACAGCGACAAGGGCGATCAGATCATCCTCCGCGGCAGCGGCGCCGTCGCCGCCGGCACGGGGGAGGCGTCAGGCAACGGTCACGCGGCCGGCGAGCGACATGGCGGACGCCTCACGCTTCAGGTGATCGACGTCGGCACGGGCATGCCGCAACCGACGCTCGACAAGGCGTTCGACATGTTCTTCACCGGTCGCCCGAACGGGTCGGGGATGGGGCTGGGCCTGGTGCGCCGGATCGTCGAAAAGCACGACGGCTCCATCACGATCGAGTCGCAGGTCGGCCAGGGTACAACGGTGACGATCGTGCTGGGCCACGCGTGCCCCCATGGTACGGCCGCAGGCGCCCCGAACGAATGTCAGGTGAAGTCCCGCACGCGCGCCCTGCGCGAAGCCGACCTGCGGATCGCCTAGCCCCCACACGACGACGCGCTTGGCCACCTGAACGCATGCGCACACGACCCGGCGAGGGCAACGGTATGGTACCGCTTTCGCACGTCTCAGGGTCGGACCACCCCACGCAGGCGGGTCCGTTACGGTCAACGTTCCGCGTGATTCACGGCAACTGGGCTGGAAGGACTCGAACCTTCAACCTTCTGATCCAGAGTCAGACGTTCTGCCAGTTGAACTACAGCCCATTCCGTCCGCCCGGCGCCAACTGTTCCGATGGCGGGCGCCTCGAATCGGCGGGCGCACCGACCCGCGGGACGCCGACCCGGACGCGTTTGGGTGGCGATCGCCATTGCATCGTTTCGGGCTGCAAGTGTCAAGGTAAGCTTTGCGTGCTTGGTGCTCAGATCTCCTCGTGAAAACCGGTCGAGTACCCGTGGGGTGATTCCTTGATCGCCAGCACCACGACCGTCGCAAGCGGCGTGCGCCGGGGGAACGGGATTCACGCGCAAAGATTCGGCCCGTCCAACGGAACGTCACGGGATGTGCGGACCGATGTCATTCGCGACCGGGCCCGCGCTTGCCGGGTGAGGCAATCGACGCTGCGATTCCAGCCAAGCGGGGGCTCGAGCGCACGCGATCGAGGAGCCTTGGCCACTGGCGGCGGCGCCGGGTCTGAAGCGGCACCCGGTCTGAACGGTCGCCGGCAGACCTCGACAAGAACCGACAACCATATAAATTCTTATTCTAAAATAGGTTAGAGTTAGCCCGCGAGAGATGGCCTCGGAACCGCTTGCCAGCAGCGCATCATTGTGCTATCATTTACATATCTAGGCGATATTGGAGGATGCTTTCATGACAATCGAACGAGACATACGGGCGGTTGGCGGTTGGTTGATGCTCGGGATCTTGATCGCGGCGGCGTTCGGCTCCGGTTGGATCATCTACGGCAGCGTACGCGGGCAGGTTGTGGAATCGCCGTGGCAACTCACCGGCGGTGTGTTGTTGAGCCTGCTCGTAACGTTCCTGTGCTGCGGCTTCTTCACGTTGCAGCCGAACGTCTCGGCGGTGCTGCTTTTGTTCGGCAAGTACAAGGGGACGGTCAAGGTGTCGGGGTTCCACTGGGCGAACCCGCTCATGACGAAGAAGAAGGTGTCGCTGCGGGCGCATAACCTCAACGGCGAGAAGCTCAAGGTCAACGACAAGCGCGGGAACCCGATCGAGATCGCGGCCGTGGTCGTGTGGCGCGTTCATAACACGGCCGAGGCGAGCTTTGACGTCGAGGATTATGAAGCGTACGTCACCGTGCAAAGCGAGTCGGCGGTCCGCCACCTGGCCACGAAGTACCCGTACGACACCGGCGAGTATGAGGAGCTCTCGTTGCGCGGCAGCATCGACGAGGTTTCACGCGGCCTGCAAAACGAATTGGGCGAGCGGCTCGGGAAGGCCGGTGTCGTTGTGGACGAGGCCCGGCTGAGCCACCTGGCGTATGCCCCGGAGATCGCCGGCGCGATGCTGCAACGTCAGCAGGCCGAGGCGATCGTCGCCGCCCGACAGCGCCTAGTCGACGGGGCGGTCGGCATGGTCGAGATGGCGCTCGACAAGCTGGAGGAACACAAGACGGTCAAACTCGACGAGGAGCGCAAGGCCGTGATGGTGAGTAACCTGCTCGTCGTACTCTGCGGCGACAAGGCCACACAGCCGATCGTGAACGCCGGAACGTTGTACTGAGCGCTCGGAGCCGGGGGGCATGGCTGCGAAACGATCGTTTCTCCTGCGGCTGCCGCCTGAGCTTTGGGCGGACGTCAAGCGACTCGCCGACGTGGAGCTCCGCAGCGTCAACGCGCAGATCGAGTACATCCTGCGTGACGCGGTTCGGCGCCGCCGCGGCGAGCCGCCACCAAGCGATGACGACATCGCCGGCGAACGGCCGGAGTTCGATCGGCCTTAG
>JBHHVO010000027.1:0-15605 GCA_046754365.1 Phycisphaerae bacterium
GCGACCTCCGGGTTATGAGCCCGACGAGCTGCCAACTGCTCTACCCCGCAGTCATATCCCAAGACCGTACGACGTCGCAGGACCCCTGTCAAGACCGGCCATTGCCGTAAGACGCACGTTGTGGTACGTCTCTCGCTGCCGAGGGGGCGATCCGCCTGCGGCAGCAGAGCGGCACCACCGCGCTGGCCGCGCACGCATACCGTCCCGACCGTGACCGTGTGCAAAAGCGCTACATCGGGACGATCTTCCCAGTGTGCACACGGGCGCTCCGCCGCCGCGACCAGGCGCTTGCTGTTCCTCAGCGCCGGTGCAAATATGAGCGCCGCACCGGGACGATCGTCCCGGTGTGCACACGGGCGCTCTTACACCGCGACCAGGGGTTGGCGTACCTCAGCACTACGCGGTGTCGGTTTGCGCGAGCGCTCCATCGCGCTATCGGGTCAATCGACAACGGCACAGGAGGCTTCATCGTGCAAGTCATGGTCATCGGCGGCGGTGGGCGCGAGCACGCACTCGTGCACGGCCTGGTCGCGTCACGGGCCGTCGAGCGGGTCCTCTGCGTTCCCGGCAATGCGGGCACCGCCGCGATCGCCGAGAACGTCGACGCGGACATCGCCGACCATGACGCCGTGATCGCGATCGCGCGGCAGCGGCATGTGGACCTCACCGTCGTCGGGCCCGAGGCGCCGCTTTGCGCGGGCATCGTAGACCGCTTCGAACGCGCCGGGCTCCGGATCTTCGGCCCGTCGGCCGCGGCTGCCCGCATCGAGGGCGACAAGGCCTATGCGAAACGCCTCATGAAGGCCGCGACGATCCCCACCGCCGAGGGACGCGTGTTTACGAACTACCACGACGCCAGGGCATACGTCGCCACGCGCGACGCGGGTGTCGTCGTCAAGGCCGCCGGTCTCGCGGCCGGCAAGGGCGTCATCGTTTGCCACGACCCCGCCGACGGTCTGCTGGAACTCGAGCGGATCATGGTGGACCGCGTGTTCCAAGACGCCGGCGCATGCGTGGTCGTCGAGGAAATCCTGCAAGGGCAAGAGCTCTCCGTCATCGCGCTCGTCGACGGCGAGACGATCTACGTCCTCGAGACCGCCCAGGACCACAAGCCGGTCGGCGACGGCGATACCGGCCCCAACACGGGCGGGATGGGCGCGTACAGCCCCGCCCCGATCGCCACGCCCGGCGTCATGGCCACCGTCGAACGCGACATCCTCGTCCCGATCGTCCACGCCATGCGCGAAGAAAGATCACCCTACCGAGGCGCCCTCTACGCCGGGCTCATGCTCACCCCCGCAGGACCCAAGGTCCTCGAGTTCAATTGCAGATTCGGCGACCCGGAGGCACAAGCCATGCTCATGCGCCTCAGGTCCGACCTGTTCGACCTGCTCGACGCCGTCGCGACCGGCCGGCTCGCCGACGCCGACGTGCGGTGGGACCCCCGACCGGCGGTCTGCGTGGTCATGGCGTCGCAAGGCTACCCCGGACCCTACAAGACCGGTCACGTCATTCACGGCCTCGAGCGCGTCGCCGACATGCCCGACGTCCACGTGTTCCACGCCGGCACGGCGCGCGCCGGCACCACACACGTCGGCACGCCGCACGACGCCGGTACCACCGTCACAAGCGGCGGTCGCGTCCTGGGCGTTACGGCCCTGGGTAGCGACATCGCCGACGCCCAGCGACGGGCGTATGCCGCCGTCGATGAAATCCAATTCGAAGGCGCGTTCTGCCGCCGAGACATCGCCGACCGAGCCGTGGACCACGCGGCCGAATCCCGATCGGCAAACCCGCACGCCACGCCGTAACGCCGTGTGGAAAAGGTTCAGACCGTGCGCGCGGCACCGGCTGGAAACCCGCGCCCCACGGGTTGGCCGCAAGGCGGTCGCGCATGGGCGGGGGCGGTGGACCGGTGTGATGGTCGCCGCTACGGTAGTGGCACGCTGGACCCTGGCTGATGCGTAGCACGTGCGGGTCGCTGTTGGTGCGTTGCTGTTGGGATGTCGCTGCGGCGACGGCGCGCTCGCGGACGCCGGCCCCGCGCGTGGGGTGCGGGTTTGTGTGGCTCGGGTCGCGTCCGGCCGCGGGTCGGCGGGTTCGACGGGGGTACATCGATGACGGCTTCGAACTTGCCGGAGCGGCTCTTGCCGGCGTTTCGCCGGGCCGGCGAGACACTCCTCGCATGCCGCTGCAACAACTCACACTCGGGGAACCTCTCGGTCCGGTGCGGGGACGACGTCGTGATCACACGCACCGGCGCCATGCTCGGGACGCTGGCGTCGGACGATCTCGTCGTCGTACCCCTCGAGCGGGCCGGCGCTGAGCGTCGCGACGCAAGCTCGGAGTTACCGGTGCATCTGGCCGTCTACGCACGTACGCCGCACACGGCCGTCGCGCACGGCCACGCGCTGTGGGCGGTGCTGGCCGGTTGGCTGACGGACGAGGTCGTGCCGATCGACGTGGAGGGCGCGTACTACTACGCGCGCATCCCGGTCGTCGAGTGCGTTCCCGCGACCGCATCTCCGGTGACCGGTCAAGCCGTCGCGGCGGCGCTGGCGGACACGCCGGTCGTGATCGTCCGTGGGCACGGCGTGTTCGCGGCCGGCGAATCGCTCGAACGCGCGATGCAGCGGATCACGAGCGTCGATAACTCGGCCCGACTTTACGTGGAGGCCCGCCGCGCCGGGCTCGATGTCCGCGCCTTGGCGCAAAGACCCTATCTGGATTTCGGCGGACGGGGTTCCGGGGGAACGGATCGGTGATCGTGTTCGCCCGCATGTGCTGCCTTGGACACGACGCGGGCGCGATGTCCGTCATGGGCGGCGGCTTGACGGCGCCGGGCGTCAATCCCCGTGAACGCGGTGCGACGTCGCATCGGGTGGTGGGTGCCTGCGCGAGCGGGGTCGGCCGCACGCCGGCGATGCCCGCCGCAGCCGGTGGTTGCCCTATTTCAGCTCGACCTCCCAGTACGCGGCGTCGAGGAACTGTTTCCAGGACGCGTAACGCCTGTCGGAAAGCTTGATGGACACGCTCGGGCTGCGGTGTGGTTTGACGGGGGCGCGGGTGAGGCGCATGTGGGCGTCTTCCGGCGTTCGGCCGCCCTTTTTCACGTTGCACGTCGTACACGCGGCGACGATGTTGTCCCAACAGCTCCCGCCTCCGAGCGACCGCGGCACCACATGGTCCAGGCTGAGCTCGCTCATCTTGAAGCGCTGGCCGCAGTACTGACACGTGTTGTTGTCTCGGGCGAAGATGTTCCGGCGGTTGAACTTGATCCGCTGTCGGGGGAGCCTGGAAAACGTCAGGACGCGGACGATGCGCGGCACGACGAGGTCGAACCGGACGGTCCGAATCCAATCGTGCTCGTGCGCCTCGAACTCTCGTTTGAACGCGCTGAGCTCGGTCCAGTCGTCGAAATCGTAGGAGATGTACCGGCCGTCCTCGACGCTGACGACCTCGGCCATCGGCTGGTGAACACGGTCCCGTTTGAACAGCAGCGTAAACGCCCTGCGGACGCTGATCACGCGCAACGGCGCGTAGTGCGCATTGAGCAAGAGGACATTACTGTCCAGACACGACGCCGAAATGAAACCGCTGGCCGATGCGAAAGCGCTCGCTCCTTCATGTCTCGCGTGCCGCGCAGGGCACACCACATACCGTAGACGCTGGTCCTGCTACATGACACCATTCTACGCGGTGGATCGAGGCAAAACAAGACCCGATTACGCGGCGAAACCCGACGCCGACCGCGCCGACAACGACGGACGCAGACCGCCGTGCCGACGACGACCACGACAGCCGTGCATGTCGCGCTGAGCACGTTGAGAACCGGCACACCGCCGGGGTGGCACGGGCATCTTGCCGTCGGTGGGGGGACCGCCATGTTCCCGTCCCTGCGGGACCGGCATCTTGCCGGTCAAGAACACGCGGCGCATCGGCCGATGTCGCGGCCGTGCATCGGCCCACCGCGGGTAGGCTCCGTGGTGCTCGGCGACACCGGTTCCCATAGAGTGCACAAGACTTCACAGGAATTCACATTCGCGTTTCGGAGTCGTTGGCAGCGCTGCGGGCGGACGCGACGCGGGGTGCTACCGGCCGGCTCGCCCCCCGCGGTCGGATCACGGAGATGCCGGAAACACGCCTGAAACCGCGGTGTTTTCGCACCGCGCCGCGATGGACGCAGCGCTCGGACGAACCGACACCGCCCGTTCGCCGGCCGGGGGTGACGTGTCCCGCGGTTGGTACGCCGGACCGCGCGGGCGTCGCCACGCGGCGTTTCGCAGGCGGTTGTCGTTGTTCATGCCGACATGCCGGGTAGAATGTGCGTCGCGGTCGGACCTGAACACGTGCCACTGCGACCGGCACGGCGGCGGGTGTGCGACCGTCGAACCGATCGATGGCCCGACGGAGATTCAACGTGAGGCAAGCGCAGGCGATAGTCCACGTACCGGGTTCCTCCGGTGCACTCATGCTGGCCGGCGCGGCGGTGCTGGCGTATGCGTCGGTCCCGGCGCTCGCGGGCCCGAATCTCATGGCGATCGGTGACTTTTCCGAGACGCCGTTCAAGCGGGCGGTGGGTCGCGACAGTGTGAACCGCCAGGAGATCATCTACACGTTCAGCGATCCCGAGCTGGACTTCGGGCGCGTGATCATTCGATCCAGTAGCCCGAACTCTGTGGTGCGGCGCGATCTCTTCGTGGGCTACAACGGAGGCGGTCTGTTGGTTGATCCGCGTGGCGCGGGCGGCGGCAACGTGCGGATCGACGAATTGGAGGTCTGGCTTCGGATCAAGGGGAAGGTGCTTCCCGGGCGCACGTATGAGTGGGAGTTTGATGGGGGCGGGGCGGACCGCATCGACGACGGCGTCCCCGCGGTCGTGCCCGCGATGTGGGCGGACGGCGCGCCGATCGGGGTCGAGGTGGCGATCACCGATCCGCCTGACGACGTCGAGAAAATCCAACGCCTGCGCCTTCCCCACGGCGTCGTGAAGGTCCCGAGTTTCGAGCGGCAGACCGGCGCTGCCTGGGTCGTGCTGAAACCCGAGCGGTACGGAAACTATTTCGGTGTCCGGCGGTTTTCGTTTCGCGAGATCGACAGCGACCTCATCGACGGCATCGAATCCGCGATGCCCGTGCCCGTGCGCTATATCCCGATCAAAAGCGCGCTCGAAAGCCGCATCGCCCAGGTACAGGAACGCGGCAGCGAGACGCTCAAGGCGCGGCAAAACCGCGACGGATTCTGGGGACCGACCGGCAACATCGAACAGTCGATCCAGATCACGTCCACCGTGGTGTCGGCGCTCGCCGAGCTTGGCGAACCCACCGACGAGGGCGGCGTGGCCCGCGCCATGAAGTGGCTGGCCGCGCAGGCGCCGGGCGAGGATGAAACCTGGGCCGTCGAGACCGTCGCGGATCGCCTCTACTGCCTCGCCCGCTACGGCGGGATGAAGGATTACCGCGAGCAGATCAGCGCCGATCTCGAATACCTCAACGATGCCCAGTTCGAGGATGGAGGCTGGTCGCAGCGCAGCCGCTCCGCCGAGCGCCGCGCGACCGCGATCGTCAACTCCGATAATGCGCATTCATTCGACGCGCTGCGCGCCCTGCGTGAGGCCGCGTTCGCAGGGGCCGATGTCGACCGCGCAATGTGGCGCCGGGTCATGAAGTATTGGACCGACGCGCAGGTCTTCGACGGCGGCTTTCAGCAGAAGCTCGCGCGGTACGGCGGCGTGGGTGAGGCGACGACGAGCGCCTACACGGCCCAGGGGGCGGCCGCGCTGATCACCGCGCTGGACATGTCCACCGGGCTCCGAAGCCGGCGGTGCCACCGGTACCTCGCGAGCAAGAAACAGCTCCGAGCGATCCAGGCCGCGCTCGACTGGCTTGACACGAATTACAAAGAGCAGTTCAAGGACATCGGGAGTCTCGTCCAGGACGCCGATCCCTACGCGGAACCGGTGAGCATGCAGGCCCTCGGCGCGATCTCCGGCATCGCCCACTTCAACGACAAGGATTATTTCGATGAAGCCGCCGATGCGCTGCTCGGGCACTACGATTCCGGTTCGGGACTCTTCGGCGTGCGGCGGCAGGGCGGTTGGGCCGAGTCACCGAATCTCCGCCGTACCGGCGTCGCCATGCTCGCGCTCGCGGGCGGCGCGGCGCCGACGATCTGCCAACGCATCATTGCGGGGGACACCGCCGACCGCTGGGCGCAGCTCAGCAGCGACGTGCAGCACGTCGTCCGCTACATCAGCGCGGCCAGGGGGCGACAGTTCAACTGGCGCCGCTCCACGATCGACCGCGACGTGCGCGAGCTCGTCGAGGTGCCGATCATGTTCCTCGACTTCGTCGGTGAGTCCGATTGGGATGACGCGGCATGGCACAAGATCCGCGCGTATTGTCACGCCGGCGGGACCGTCGTCGTCAACATCGCCGAGACCAAGGACCCCGCCCGCCGCGACGACGTGCAGGCGCGCGTGGAATCCGGGCTCCGTCAGGCGTTTCCGGAGTACGAGCTCAAGCCGCTTGCCGCCGACGATGACATCCTGACCATCGAGGAAGAGCTCGAGCCCGCGCCGGCCCTGCGGTTTCTCACGAACGGGTTGCGCAAGTTTCTCTTCGTCACCGGTGATGACTGGTCATGTCACTGGCACGTGTACGACACGGATCGCCGCCGCGAAGCGTTCGCGTTCATGAACAACCTGCTGACGTATTGTACAGATGGGACGCCGCCGCGGAGTTCCTTCGCGCCGTCGACGTATGCGTCCGGATCGTCACCGATCAAGGCCATGACCGCGGCGCGGCTTGAGGTCGGCGGCGCCGTGCCGGCGTTCCCCGACCTCATGGAAACCATGCACCGGCTCATGCAGGCGAACTACCGCATGAGCGTCACCGAACACCAGGATCCAGCGCAAGCGGACCTGCTCTGGGTGACCGTGACCGGACCGACGCAGCCCGACGAACCGGCGAAACAGCGCATGCTCGACGCCGTGCGGGCCGGACGGTTCCTGTTCGTCGACGTCGCCACGGGAAATGAAGACTGGGACGAGACAAGCCGGGCGTGGCTCCGCGGGCTCGATCCGAAGATCGCGCTCGTGTCGCTCCGGCGCAACGACGCCGTATTCACGGGCGAGATCCCCGGCACGCAGGGTTTCGACGTGGTGACCGTCCCGTTTCGTAAGGCGTTGCAGACACGGTTCGCCAAGAGCGGCCGGTGCGCGTTGTATCGGATTCTCTACGACGGCGATCCGGTCGGCGTCTACAGCGCGCACGATGTCGCGTCGGGTGTGGGCTATCACCTCTATCCCGATTGCCGCGGGCCGATGCCCGAGTCGGCACGGCGGATCGCGATGAATGTCATGCTGAGCGCGTTCGGCTGGCGCCAACACGGGCGCCCGGTGTTTTGACGGTGTTATCGAACGGCCGGGGTCGTCGGGCGACCAACGCCCGACGCCACCGGCAAGACCGGCGCGCACCGGAATGTGGGAATTCATGATGCGTTGTCAGGTAAACAGGGGATGCGGCGCTATGTTGCGTATGCTGACGGTTTTCGTGGCGGCGGTGCTGGTCACCGGTGTCCGGGCGGACACGATCATCCTCAAGGATGGAACCTTCGTCGAGGGTGAGATCGTGTTGAACCGGCCCAAGTTCGTACGGGTCAAGTCCCAGTTCGCGACCCGGACGTACAAACGCAAGGACATCGAGCGGATCGTTCCCACAACGGACATGTCCGACCCGGACGCGGTGAATGACTTCGCCGCGCTCGAGCCCGCCGTCCGCGCCGTGCTCAACGCGCAGGCGGAGTACAATCTCAAACGCTATGACCAGGCGCTGTCGCGACTCGAACCGTTTGCGGGTGACGAAACGCTCGGCGCGGGGACGCGCATCCGCATCGACTGGCTCATCATCGAGATCCACGAGCGCATGGCGCACTGGGACAAGGTTCTGGCGCTCTTGGAGGACAAGGAAAACACCGGCACGCCGCGGGAGCGCGTCCGCGCGAAGGCACATATCGACATCCTTAACGCGAACGAGGACAAGCATGACCTGCGCGTCGTCGGCGAGAAGCGCGCCCGCGACTTCATCACGGATGAGGATACACGCAACCGCGCCAAGGAGCAGGACGCGCTCAAGGACCGCGACATCATGCGTCTGGCGCTGGAGGAGTACTGCGAGCAGTTGCTTGTCGAGGACAAACTCAGCGTCAGGAAGTTCTGGGACAAACTCAACATCAAGGATACCTACGAGGCCTGCAAGAAACTGCCGCGTATCGGTGACGTCGACCGGCATATGCCCTATTATGACGATCTCAAGGCCGCTGAACATGCGCTCTACAAGGCGCAATCCATCCTCGGTGACTATGGAAAGGCGTTCGAGCTTGACCTCCTCCGCGCCGAAGTCTCCCACCTGCTCCGTGTGTTTGACGGACTCAACAACGACCTGGCCGCCGTGAGTCCCGAGACATTCACACCCGGCTTCAATCCCCGTACCGGCCGCCTGACCCGGCAGGGGCGAGAGCAATGGCAAGCGCGATGCGACGCGTTCCTCGAGCGCGCCCGCCCGCTAAGCCGGTTGGTTGATTATGTACTCGAAAAAGTCGAGCGCTATCCGCATGAGTTGCGGTTTCTCAACAAGTTCTTCCGCGATTTTCGCGAGCGGCTGGATCAAACCATCAAATCCGTCAAGAAAGCAAGGAGTAGAGACCGTGCGTAACTTGCCCCATCGATGCCATGCCTCCGTGCTCTGTTATGTCGTCGTCGTCGCGCTCGGCGCTGCTGCCGCGCTCGGTGAGGGCGGCGTCCGTCGCGCCGCCGATCTCGTCGACGCGGGGAACTACGACGAAGCGATCAAGATGCTCGTGGCCGAACTGGACGAGAATCCCGCCGACCAGGCCGCGAGGATGCTGCTCGCGGATGCGTACGAAAAGGCCGGCATGGACGACAAAGCGAGTTCGGCCTGGAAAGACCTCATGCTCATTTCCGACCACGAGGGCAACCTCCGCAAGGCGCGCCGGGCACTGAGCCGGTTGCGACGTCGCAAGCTCGATGCGATCGACGTCAAGGCGCTCGATCGACGCGCGCACCAGGACGACCCGTTCGATATTCCCATGCCCGAGATCGACTGGAAGGGACTCGAAGTTGTGGAAGATACCAAGTTCCTGCCGCCGATCCCAGAGCATCCGTTCCCCGTGCCGCCGTTCGTTGAGGAAACGGAACATTTTACCGTGTACACGCCGAACGAGCGCCTCTCGAAAGTCGTCGGTGAGCGGGCGGAGGCCTACCTGCAGTTCATGGCGGACCGGTTATTCGGAGGAGAGTCGTGGGCCGTGCGGTTCCCGATTATCGTCTATTCCACGTATGACGAGTATGTTTCGCACGGCGCGCGCCAGGGAACCGCCGGCGTCACGTTCGGCCATGCGACCGGCAAGACGCAGAAGATTCTCATTCACCAGCTTCAACCCCCCACGCGCGACAAAAAGAATCGCGGCAGCGGCAAGGAGATATGGAAATACGCGATCGAGAGTGTGCTGCCGCACGAACTCACCCACGCCGTCATCAATGAGTTCTTCGGCGGCCAGAAGACGCCGCAATGGCTGCACGAAGCCGTCGCCGGGCGATTCGAGTTGACCCGCGAACATTACCAAGAGGCCGCCCGGCTCGCGAGGGCGGTTGTCGCCGGGGAACACTTCCGCATGCGCGACCTCTTCGAGCAAGAGGGCTATCCGGCGCGAATCTCGCTGTTCTATGAACAGGCCGCAATCGTCGTGCTGTATTTATTCGAGGCGGGTCCCGAGGCGATGCATACCTTCTTGGGAGAACTCGCGGCCGGCCACGACCACGACGACGCATGTGCGGCCGTGCTCGGCATCCCCAAGGAAGGCGCGGTCGAGGAGTTTGAGAAACGCTGGGTCGAGTGGATGCAGGCGCGCTATATCAAAGACCTGGAGGATCCGGCGTACGACGCGGTGCTGGACGCCAAAACCAGCGACAACCCCGTATTCAGACCCTGGGTCAACGAACTGGACACCGTCGCGTCCATCGACACATGGCGCGACATCCCGCTGACATCGCTGGACGGTTTTGTCGGCGTCGGCGAATCAATGGCGGACTGGTCGACGAACGGCGGCAAGCTCCGCTGCCGGGCGACCGGCGACAAAGGCGCCAGCATGCTCGGTATGCGCATGAACGAGACCGCGCCCGTCGCGGTCACGTGCGACGTCCGCTTTGTCGGAAATCCCGGTGACGAACACAGATGGTTCGGCTTCGCACAACTCGACGCCGACAACCACGATACAACCGTCCAAGTCACGGCGCCGTTCAACGACGGCCGGGAACACCCCGTCGTGGCGCTCTGGCTCGATGACCTTGCGATGTACGTCGACGGGAAATGCGTCGGACGCTACCCGGCGTTCTTCGTCACCGGCAACCAGCGCGACATCGACTTCCCGCTTGCGCTCACCGCGGAGGGACCGTTCGAGGTCCAGAACCTGCGCGTCGGGGCGATCGACGAGTTCTCCGACAAGCCCGTGGTGGAAGAGGACAAGGACAAGGGCGGCAAGAAGCGAAAGCGATCACGCCCGCAAAGACGACGGCGAAGCCGGGGTGGGTCCGGTCCCATCGGGTAACCCTACCCCCGGGGAACCCGTAACGGCTCGGCCGGCGCGCTTGCGCCTTCACACCTCCCAGCACGCGACGAAGTGGTCCGGACGCAGCTCGCGAAGCGACGGCGAACCGGACGGCTCCTCCGGGAACCTATCCACACACCTTCGCAGCACGCGCCGGTCACACGTCGGCCCCGGGTCAAGCGACCGGCGCTCGACCCCAGCCGCGCGGTCGCTCGTCAGCCGGCACCGCGGATGAAACCGACACCCGCGCGGCAGCCGCCTCGGGTCCGGCACCGCGCCGCCGATCACCTCCAAACGCCCCTGCGGCGTGGACAACCTGGGAATACAGCGCATCAAGCCCTGCGTGTACGGGTGCAGCGGGTGCGCAAAGAGCTCGCAAACCGGGGCCCGCTCGACGATACGACCGGCATACATGACACACACGCTGTCCGCCAACTGCGCCACGACGCCGAGATCGTGCGTGATGATCACGACGCTCATGCCAAACTCCGCCCGCAGCGAACGAAGCAACGTAAGAATCTGCGCCTGAATCGTCACATCCAACGCGGTCGTCGGCTCGTCGGCGATCAACAGCGACGGGGCGCACGCGAGCGCCATCGCGATCATCACACGCTGCCGCATGCCGCCCGACATCTCATGCGGATACGCCCGCGCCCGCGCCTGGGCCGCCGGAATGCCGACCTTGTCCAGCATGTCCACCGCCGCCGCCCACGCCGCCCGGCCACGCAGCCCCCGGTGCAGCTCGATCGCCTCGACGATCTGATCCCCCACCGAGTACACCGGGTTCAGCGACGTCATCGGCTCCTGGAAGATCATCGCGATCCGGTTGCCCCGGATCGACCGCATCCGCCGCTCCGACAGCGTCAACAGGTCCACCGGCCCGTCGCCCGAACCATCATCGAACACGACCGCACCGCCCACGATCCGTCCGGGGTCGGCGATCAAGCGCATGATCGACAGCGCCGTTACGCTCTTGCCGCACCCGCTCTCGCCGACCAGCGCGACCGTGCCACCGCGCGGCACGGACCACGACACACCATCCACCGCCGGCACGACGCCCGTATCCGTGAAAAACGACGTCCTCAGGTCGTCCACGCGGAGCAGCGTCTGGCCGTTGGCTTCGCTCATGATCAAGCGTCACGTGTCGTGTGTGCGCGGTCCGCCAAAGCGCGACACCGCATAACTACCCTACGCACGCGCCGTCTCGAACCACGCGTGCGGGAACGCTGAGACGTACGCCGCACCCATCGTCGCATCGCGCCGCGATCATCCTATCGCGCGACGCGGCCCGCCGCGTGTGTCACCCGACGCCCGCCCGGCCCGCGCCGGGATCCAACGCGTCCCGCAGCCCGTCCCCGATGAAGTTCAGCGCCAGAAGCGTCAGCACGAGCGCCCCACACGGAAACACCAGCAGCCACCAGAACGCCACGAACGTATTCACCGCCTCCACGCCGTCGGCCGCGAGTCGTCCCAGCGACGGTATCGGCTGCTGCACGCCGAGCCCGAGATAACTCAGAAACGCCTCCTGAAGGATCGCCTGAGGCACCACCAGGCTCCCATACACCACGATCGGACCCACAAGATTCGGCAGCACATGGCGCCGGAGAATCCACATCGGACCCGCCCCCGCCGCGCGGGCCGCCTCGACGAACGCCCGGCTCCGCAGCGACAACACCTGACCCCGAACCACACGCGCGGGCGTGAGCCAGCTCACACCGCCGATCGCCACAAGCAGGATCACGATCTGCGCGGTCCGAACGCTATCGCCGAACACCGCCGTCAGCGGCCCGGTCAACGCGATCCGCAACAGGATCACCATAAGCAGATACGGCAGCCCGTAGAGTCCATCCACCACCCGCATCATCACGGCGTCGACGCGTCCGCCCGCCAGCGCCGCCACCGACCCGAACGGTACACCGATCATGAGCGCCACGCCCGCCGCCGCAAGCCCGATCGCCAGGCTCACCACAAACCCCGGCAGCAAGCGATACACCACGCTGCGACCCAGATCGTCATGCCCGAGCCAAGACGACACACCATACGCAACCGCCTCGACGCCGTGGGGCCCGGCAACCGCGTCACGCACCCCGACAAACCGCGCATACGCAACCGCCGGGGTCGCCGACGGCGCATGCCGCACCGCCGTGTCGAGCGACTGCACGTCGTACCACCGAGCCGAAAACGGCAGCGACGCGACGCACACCCCCGTCGCGGCGGCGAGCGCGACCGCGCTCACGACCGCGACGCGATGCCGCGCGAATCGCCGCCACCGCGACGGCGGTCGATCGGCCGCATGTGCGATGACGCCGGGCGCCGTGTCGCACAGCGCGCCGGCCATCACAACGCCTCCGAAATACGCGGGTCGAGCCACCCGTACAACGCATCCACCGCGATGTTCAGCGCGATGAGCAGCACGGCGTACACGAGCACCGTGCTCATGATGAGACCCGCGTCGAGGTTCAGCGCGGCGTTCACGAAGTGTTGCCCGAGCCCCGGGACCGCGAACACCTTCTCCACCACGAACGACCCGGTCATCGCCTGCGCCGCCGCGGGGCCCAGATAGCTCAGCACCGGAAGAAACGCCACACGCAACGCGTGTCGCCAGACGACCGCGCGGCGGCTCGCGCCCTTCGCCATCGCCGTCCGCACGAAGTCGCTCCCGAGCACATCGAGCATGCCGGCGCGCGTCAACCGCGCGATGTACGCCGCGAACGGCAGCGCGAGCGTGATCGCCGGCAGCGCAACGTGTCCCAACCCGCCCCAGCCGCCGATCGGAGCGACGCCGAGGTACACCCCGAACGCAAGCAGCAGCGCGGTGCCGATCACGAACGTCGGCACCGACACGCCGACGAGCACGAAACCCACCGTCCACACGTCAAACCAACTGCTTTGCTTCACCGCGCTCGCGACGCCCACCGGCACGCCGACAAGCACCGCGATCAACATCGCCGAAAGACCCAACACCAACGACACCGGCAACGCACCGGCGATGATCTGCCCGCACGTCCAATCGCTGTACGTAAACGTCGGCCCGAAATCGAGCCGAACCGCGCCGCTCAGAAACTGCACGAAGTACAGCCAGTTGTTGTCCATGTTGTAGCGCACGCGCAGCGCCTGCTCCGCCTCCGGCGGCATCCGCCGGTCCGCCTGCGCAAACGGGTTGCCCGGAATCGTCACCACCATCAAAAACGTCAGCGCATACACGCACGCGACCGTCACGATCCCCGTCAACACGCGCGTCGCGAGGCGTCGCATCACCGCATCAACTCCTCGATCGCCATGGACCGCCGACCGCCACGCCGCACCCCGCTCGATCGCGAGCGACAACCCGACGGCGCCCGACGAACCGACGGCGCCCGGCGAACCGAGGGCGACGGACGAACCAAGGGAAGAGCGACGAACCGATCGAGAGCGACGAAAAAAGCCGCGACCGTAACAGGCTGTTGAAATGCCTCAGTCGCGCGATCACGAAGGGTACTTCTCGGGCTCGGAGGCTAGGGTATGGAGACAGAAAGCGCCCGCAAAACGCCTGTCGAAATACTCCGGCGCGGGTATTTCGACAGCCTCGTAAGCGAGCGGTCTTTTCGCGACAAGAACGGTGGTATCTGCTGTACCTGTCTCGCGGGTCTTGGGATTCCGGACGGCACGCCCCATGTAGCGTCCGCCCCCCGTGGCGGACGTCGGCAGGCGAGACGCCCTCGAAGCGCCGCGGACGCCACACACCACACGCGAAACACCGACCCGGCATCTTGCCGGTCAGAACACGGCCCCCAACCGAAGGCAACACGTGCGCCAGCGGACGGCTAGGACCGGACTGCCACACACGCCGACAACGGCCCACGTTGCCGCGGTTGGCACGCGCGCGCAGTCCACCTTCTCTTCCCACGTGCGTACACGATCGCGATGCGCCTGCCATGCACCGGGCCGCGCCATTCGGCCGGGTAAGCAAAGTGACATGACACACCCGTCCCGCACCCGTCACGGCGACGCCGCCCGCGCGCCGTCCGTCGCCCCGTCGCGCGCCACCCGCACCGCGTGAAACGGAAACACCAGCCGCGGGTTCGGATACAGCCCCGTCACATACGGCTTGATCGCAATCGGCGTCGCGTAATGCAGAATCGGCAGGATCGGGAAGTCCCCCTCGACGATGATCGCCTCGGCCTCCCGCAGCAGCGCCATCCGCGCGGCCGCGTCCCGCTCCATCGACGCGGCTCGAAGCAGGGCGTCATACCGTGGGTTCGCATACCCGCTGTCGTTGTTTCCGTTCCCCGTCGCCAGGCAATCGAGAAACGTCGTCGGGTCGTTGTAATCCGCGTACCAGTTCCCCCGGGCGACCATGAACCGGTGACGGGCCTTGTCCTCGCCGAACGTCTTGGACTCCTGCACGCGAAGCTCCACCCGGATGCCGAGCCGGTCACCCCACATCCGCGCGACCGCCTGACACACCCGCTCATCCCGCGGCGTATACAGAATCTCCACCGGCGGCATCCCCGCACCACGCGGATACCCGGCCTCGGCCAACAGCCGCCGCGCCTCGTCCACGTCCATCCCCAACCCGTCGGGCGGTGTGTAGCCGGGTATCGCATCCGGCGGCACGAACGAGCGGGCGACACGATCGCCGCGCTGCAGCACGTTGCGTACGATCGCATCACGATCCACCGCGAGGCTCAACGCACGGCGCACCCGCGCGTCGCGAAACGGGTTCACGCGCCGAACCGAACCCCCCGCGCCGGGGGCGCGCTGCCGTCCCGGATCCGGCGCTCCGTTCGGCTACCCGAAGCGGCCGTTCCAGTCGAAGATGCTGCTGCAGTAGAAGGAGGAGATGTCGAACGTGAAGTCGGCTCGCCCGCCGCAGGACCTGCACACCGTGTGCACGACGTCGTAGCTCCTGCCCGCCTGCTCGAAGAGCGCCTGGCCATCCTCTGCCAGTCGGCCTCCGCAGCTGGCGCAGCGCTGCTGGGCGACGTACCGGTACTCCG
>JBHHVO010000028.1:0-15604 GCA_046754365.1 Phycisphaerae bacterium
GCCTCGCATGCGCCGGTCGTCGCGTTGCAGACGCCGATGTTGCAGTCGTCGGTCAATCCGGAGCAGTCCACCGGCGGACCTGCGAGGCAGTTGCACGCCCCGTCGCATGTGTCGTTCGTCGTGCAGGGGTCGCCGTCGTCGCACACGACCCCTGGGAGCTCGCATGCGACGAAGAAACATTGCTCATTGAAACACAGGTCCACCGTACACGCGTTCCCGTCATGATCACATGGCACGAAATTCGGCTGCCCGATGCATTGGGAACATAGTTGACCGTCAGGGAGGCCGTCCGGCGGGTCGATGTCGCTCGCCGTGCCGCACTGGTCTTGCGGTACGGGCATACCGAAGCCGTCGAGGTTGCACTCGACTGGCTGACACATGGTGCCGTCCCATGTGCCGCTGAGCTCGCAGAAGTCGCAGATGCCGTCCGCGTCGCAGTCGGGTCCCGCGGGGCACGTGTTCATGTTCACGTTGCCGTTGCCGTTGCTGTTGGCGTTCCCGTCATCGTCATGGTCACCCATAACGATCGCCGCGCGGCCGGCGGTGGCGGCGAGTAGGGATGCTACGGGCGTTGGGGTTGCCTCGGCGCGGGGGAAGGCGAACCAGGTGGCGGCGGCCACAACAGCCGTAGCGGTAAAGACATAAAGCGCTTGTCTCATCATGACGTTTCTCCTTCTGCAGCCATCAAAACATAACAGCACCGGCAGCGGCCGGACGCTGGGCCTTGGCGTAAATCGCTTGACTCGTGACGGTGTGAAAGCGTAGAATGGGCGTGCCGCGCGATGGGCGCGTACAGCGCCCGTCGTCAGCGACACTCGGGGCGGGTCGGTGAATCGTTACCCACGGAGCACCAACCCGTCCCAGCCTTTTCCTATTCGGTTACGCTACCGTTTCGTGATCCGCTATGGAGCCCTCCGTTTGCCCGGCTGTTCCAGCGGCATCCCGAGTACGGACACCGCCGCCTGCTGCGCCGATCGCGCCCGCGCACACGTCGCGCAAGGATCGCGCGTTGACACACGGGCGCGTTGACACACGATCGCTGACACACGGGCGCGTTGACACACGATCGCTGACACACGATGAGGCCGTCACGGCCTCGTATGGACCTGCGTAGATTGCATGTTGCACGTAAGCGGCGCTCCCTCCCGCTCGTTCGCCTCGCGCCGCCAGCGCCTCCGTCGCACCAGGCGACCGCCCGAACACGCTCTTGATATGCCGTCCGATGGCGAGTTCCGGCCCGGACGTTCCCGATCCATGAGACCGGTCAGATCAGGAATCACGGTCCACGAACTTGCGTCCGAGAATAGCGAACTCTCGAATCGATGTCAAGCGTTTATTTAGGACCTTTTGCCCGACGGCGCTGCGCTCTCCCTTTAGGAAGCATCTCAGACGCTCGGCGTGGGTCCGCGAAGACTCGTTCCGTACGTGGTTCGCGATCCAGCGCATGGCTTTCTGTGGTGCGGCGTCGCCACGGATTGCGGATACCCAACCGGTACCGGGAACTGCGTTGCGGCCGCATATGTAATTACCGGACGTTTGGATTCCGCGCGCGGCGGTCACGATGCAGCGCCCGCCGCCATGGCGGACGTGTAGCCGGGAGCATCCAGCCGTATCGCGAACGCGTTCGAAGAAGCGTTGGACCCCATCTCGGACGTGTACGATGTAGCGTCCGGTCCCGTGGCGGACGTGGGCGGTCGAGACACCCTCGAACTTCCACGGTGTTCACGTGGGGGGAGCGCTACGCGCGCGTGCTTTGTCACGCGTCGATCGGCGGGTAGTGCGGGCCGCGACCGCGCGCCAGCCGCGGAAGGAAAGTCGCTCTTGCCGCGACAGCACCGGTCGCTTTCGCGCGCGGCTCGGTTCGCCCGAACCCATCATTTCGTCCGTGACCAAGCACGAGAGACGTACCCGGGCGGGGCTTCCGCACAGGTGAGCCGGCCACGCGACGCTGGGTTTGTTCATCCCGTTGTGTGGTGATGTTTGGTGTTATGAAGCGGTCGCGACGGGCTCGGACACGGACGTCCCGTGTCCGGTCGGGGGGGCTGCGTCGGATGGGGTCGGTGAGACATCCGGACGTCCGGTCGTCGGGACGCGGCGGGGGCGCGAACTTGCGATGCACAACGCAGTCGGAGCCTCGGGCGCGAGCCGGCGGGTTGTGTGGTGCGCTGCCCGGGTCGGTGATACCCCGCTTGCGGTCGGGGCTCGGATCAGGGGCGCCGGGAACGTGACGCACCCGTTCGAAGGTTGTACGCGGCGTCACGCTTGCACGACCGGGAGGTGGCACGTAAGGTAAGTGAAGCTACTGTATGACCGTGCGGGGTCGTCGTGCTTGGCTGCCCGTGCTTCCGCGTGTGGGGTCCCCGCGCGTCCGGCTGGGGGGGGCTTTCGTGTGAGGCGTGCGCGTCGGGGTGGATTCGAACCGAGCCGTCATGTCGGAGAAGGCCAAACACTCACTCCATGACCGCGTGTTGGGTGTATTGGATCTTCTCCGGCCTGCGCTCAGGCTTGATGGCGGGGATATCGAGCTGGTTGACATCGACGATGACGGGGTGGTCCGGGTCCGGCTGCTCGGCGCGTGTATCGGTTGTCCGTCGAGCGCGATGACGCTCACGCTCGGTATTGAGCGGAATCTCCGGGATCGGATTCCGGAGGTCGCGCGCGTGATCTGCGTGTAGTTCGCCAGCAAGCACGTGCACGCGACGGGGCGCCGGCGGCGTGTACGGGTGTTGCGACCGGCGCTGAACACACCGCGCAACCCTTGCGATGATACGCCCGAACGATGCGACCATGTCCGGCCACACGCGATCCGACCCCTCATCCGACCCAACGCTCACATTCATCATCGGCGCGACCGGTTGCGGGAAGGGTTCGCTTGGCCGGGCGCTCGCACGGCGAACCGGCGGCGAGATCATCAGCGCCGATTCGATGAAGGTGTACCGGCGCATGGACATCGGGACGGCGAAGCCGTCCGCCGCGGACCGCCGTGACGTCCCGCATCATGTCATCGACGTGGTCGATCCGTGGGAGACGTTCTCCGTGGCGGGGTTTGTTGCACGTGCCGATGCGGCGATCGCCGATATACACGGCAGGCACCGGCCGGTTTTCGTCGTCGGCGGGACGCCGCTGTACATCAAAGCGCTGTCGGAGGGATTGTTCGAGGATCCCGGGGCCGACCCGGCCGTGCGTGCGCGGCTCCATGACGAGGCGGGGCGCAGCGGTCGCGGGGCGTTGCACCGGCGGCTCATGGATGTGGATCCGATCGCGGCGGAGCGGATCCACCCGAACGACTTGCGTCGTACGGTCCGCGCGTTGGAGGTTTTCGAGATCACGGGTCGGCCGATCAGTGAACTTCAGACGCAATGGAATCACCGGCGCCGATACGGATGCGTGATGTTCGGGGTGCGGCGAGCGCGGGAGGATCAGCACCGACGAACCAACGATCGCGTGCGGCGTATGATGGGCGCCGGGCTGCTCGAGGAGGTCCGGTCTTTGCTGGCTTTGCCGCAGCCGCTGAGCCGGACGGCCCGGTCGGCGCTCGGGTATGCCGAGCTCATCGAACACCTGGAGGCTGGGGTTCCGCTTGCGGACGCGATCGAGAAGATCAAAATCAACACGCGACGGCTCGTGAAGGCGCAGCGGACGTGGTTGAGGCGGTTCACGGATACGCAATGGATCGACCTTTTGCCCGACAGCGACCCTGAACGCATCGCGGAGGAGCTGGTCAAGAGTCGAGCGGCGCTATGGTCGGTCTGACCGAAATGACGAACTGGGCGGTCGATCTCATCGACGTGCACAAGACGTACGGGCGCAAGGTCCACGCACTTCGCGGCGTGAACATTCAAGTCGGGCGCGGGGAGATCTTCGGGCTCTTGGGGCCCAACGGCGCCGGCAAGAGCACGCTCGTCAAGGTGATGATGACGGTCGTGCGGCCGGATCGTTTGGTCGGCACGATTCTCGGGCGACCGGTGGGCCATCGCGGCAAGCTCCAGCGGATCGGTTACCTGCCGGAGAACCACCGTTTTCCGGCGTACCTGACCGGCACGCGTCTGCTGCTGTCCTACGCGGCGCTTGCGAAGGTGCCGCCCGCGAGGCGCAGGCGGAACGCCGAGCGGCTGCTCGAGCGCGTCGGCATGAGCGAATGGGGCGACACCCGGATCGGCGGCTACAGCAAGGGCATGCTGCAGCGGCTCGGACTCGCGCAGGCGCTCATGAACGACCCCGAGCTCGTGGTCTTGGACGAACCGACCGACGGGTTGGATCCGGTCGGCCGGCGCGCGGTGCGGGGGCTCCTGCTCGAGCTCAAAGACGCCGGTACAACGGTGTTTCTCAACTCGCATTTGCTGAGCGAGTTGGAGATGGTGTGCGATCGGGTCGCGATCCTGGTCGATGGTATGGTCGCCCGCCAGGGAACGCTGTCGGAACTCACGGAACACACGGTCGAATACCGGATTGCGTTCTCCGGAGACGTCGGTGCGGTCCGGGCGGATATCGAGTCACTCGGCGGCCGGCTCGCCGACGGCGAGATCGTCCTGTCCGGGCACGACGCCACGAAGGTCAACGGCGTGATCGACCTGCTGCGCGCCCGGCACGTCATGATCGAAGCGGTTCAGCCGCAGCGGTTCAGCCTTGAGGACATCTTTGTCGAGGCGATGGGCGCTGACGCGCAGGCGTCGCCGCCTACCGCGCCGGCGGTGTCGCGCGCGGCGGACGGTCGCGACGAGGAGTTTGACCAGCGATGCAACTCTGGGCGGTGATCGTCGACAGCCTCCGCGAGTCCATCGACCGCAAGATCTTCTGGCTCTTGCTGGTGCTTACGGCGTTCGTGGTCATCGTGATCGCGAGTATCGGCTTCGAGCACGACCGCGTCACGCTCCTGTTCGGCATGTTCGACGTCGCGTCGGACCGCTACAATCCGGCGCTCGAGCTCGGCCGATCACGCATCGCCGGATTGCTCGTGCATGGTTTCCTGAGCGTCGTACTCGGGTGGATCGGCGTGCTGCTCGCCGTCATCGCGACCGCCGGCGTGTTCCCATCCATGCTCGGCGGCGGCGCGATCAGCGTGCTGCTGGCCAAGCCGATCAGCCGGCCGCGGCTTTTCCTCTACAAGTACATCGCATCCATGGTGTTCATCTTTGTTCAGGCGACGGCGTTCGTCGTCGGGACGTTCCTCGCGGTCGGGACGCGATGGGGCGTATGGGTGCCGGGGTATCTGGTGGCGATTCCACTCGTCGTGCTGCTCTTCAGCTATATCTATTGCATCTCGGTGCTCGTCGCCGTCAAGACGCGCAGCACCGTGGCGTCGATCCTCATCAGCGTCGGTGCGTGGGTCGCGTTTGCGCTCATCCACCAGGCGCCGCAGGTGTTCGAATGGCAACCGGACTGGAAGGCCAACACGACCGTCTATCGGGCCGTCAAGATCGTCGGATCGATTCCGCCCAAGACCGGCGATCTGCCGTACCTTGCGGCGCGATGGGCGTCCGCGTCCACGAGCGTCGACGCGATGCCGCAGGCGATGATGGGCCCCGGCGTCGACATCAACGCCGCGCAGCTCGCCGCCGCGGATCGCTACGAGCGCGACCTGATCAACCGCCATCCGATCTACTCGATCGGCTCGTCGGTGCTCTTTGAGATGGTCGTGTTGGTCTGGGCGATGGTGTCGTTCATGCGGCAGGACTACTGACCGGCGCGCCCCGCGGGACCGGCGACCCCCCACGGGAGCGCGGACCGACCGGGCCGCGCGCCAAGCGTGCTTGGTCACGGGTCACGTGATGGGTCGGGCGACACCGAGCCGCGAGGGCGAGCGACCGGTTGTTTCGCGCCCAGCGCGAGTTGCATCCCGTCGATCCCGCATGGTCGCCGCTCGGCGTATGCGTCCATGGGTGCGTGGCAAACCGCTATGTCGGTGCGATGGTCTGCGTCGGCAGGCTTGGGCTTGTCGGCGCGGTCGAGGTCGCCGGTGCGTTCGCCGGATCCGGCGGGTGGCGCCGGACCCAATCGCGCCACGCCGCGATGTCGAAGCCGTAGTTCTCGCCCGTGATCGCGATGAGCGCGTCCTGTACCTCGGACCGGTAGCCGCCGGTCGGATGCGGCATGCCGCCGGCGAGCGCCTTGACCGCGTCCCCGAACCCGATGAGCGCCACGAACGGGGCGACGGGGGCGGGCGGGTCGCCGATCGGCACCATCGCCGGCCGGCTGAACGTCGCGGCCATGTCGACAAACAGCGTCTTCGCATCGACGCTTCGGCCGCGAGACGATCGTATCGGCAACGCGTCGATGAGGTCCCGAACGGCCGAGCGATCCACCATCCAGCCGAGCGCCGTCGCCGCCCGGCGTACCACGATCTCGGTCCTGCATGCGAGGGCGCGGCGCAAGAACACCCCGACGCGTGGATCGTCTCGGTGCCGGAGCGCCGCGGCGGCGGCCTCGCGCGGCTCGGGCGCCGGGTCGGTGAGCGTCATGGCGAGCAGGTTCAACGTCGCGGCGTCCGCTTCGATCGCGCCGAGCGTCTCGGCAAGCAGGATCCGGTCGACCGATGGGCCCGCGCCGAGCACGCGGCATGCGCCGGGGACCGCGAGCGCGGTCCCGAGCCGCAGGATTGCTCGTCGCCCGGCGTCCCGTTCCTGCGCCGCGGCGGCGGGGCTCAACTGCGTGTCCTTGATGACCCGGATCCGCTGTTGCCATGCGCCCACAAGACGCTGCAGGATCGCGGGGCTCATATCGCGACGCGCGGGGCCGCGCTCATCGGCAGCGGGTCCTGGCGGGGCCCCGGTGAACATCCAAACGTCGTCGAGCCGGATGTAGCCGGCCAGGCGGCGCGCATCTGCGTTCTGTCGATCAAGGCGCAGCGCCGCGTCCGCGTGGGTCTTGGCGGCCGACGCCATGCCCTCCGCGCGGCACCACAACGCGAGCTCGACATGGCGCGCGGCCGTAAGCGGTGCGCGATCTCGCTCGGCTGCGTAGCGTTCGACAAGTGACGGCCGGCGAACGCGTTTCTTTACCGCCGTCATGGGAATCGAGAACTCGCCGGTGATCGTTTCCACGTGGAGCACGTGGCTCGACTCGGCGATAACCCGTGCGTCGATCGTGCCGCCGCCGTAGAGGTGGATTTCATCCCCGTGCGCGAGCGTCGACGTCAGACACGCGCACACCACGCAGCGGCCCGCGATGCCGCGGGCGGTTCGGATCCAGAGATATCGCCGGCGCGATCGCGGTCGACCGGCCGGCCGCGGCGCCGTCCGGCACGTACGTACCGTGCGTACGATCCGGCGTAACACGGTCGATGCGGACGTGGACGAGTCGGCCCGGGCGCACCGCGTCGGCGTCGCACCCGCCGGCGTCGAAGTGGACCTCGAAGTAGCGATCGCTGCGGCCATGGCGTATATCGTGCCCGGCTGTCGGGCGGTGGTCAAAGTCGCACGGGGCCGATGGGCGGCGTGCGGCGGCGTGTGACGCTGCGTCATGGGGGGCATGCGCCATGCGGTCGGGCGGTGCATCCGGTCGATCGCGGCGCGGCGCGGCTGGCGCGGTCCCTTCGACGAGCACGCGTTCGATGCGACCGACGAGCCCCCGGCGGAACGCGAGCGACCCGGCCCGCCCGACCTCCGCAATCCGCCGCATGCGGTCTTTCACGACGCCCGCCGGCACGAAGCTTTTGCCCCACCGTGCGGCCGCCGTGCCGTCGCGGGGACTGAACGGGAACGCATGAATCTTGCAGAACCCGACGCGCCCGTGCCGCGCGACCTCGACGGAGGCGTCAAACTCGGCGTCCGTCTCGCCGGGGAAACCGACAATGATGTCGGTCGTGATCGCCGGCGTGTCGAGGGCCCGGCGGACGCGATCGATCATGGCCAGGTAGGCGTCGAGGGTGTACTGCCGGTTCATCCTTCTTAGCACGGCGGGACTCCCGGACTGGAGCGGTAGGTGGAGGTGCGGCACGCATGGTTCGCGGTCCGCGAGCACGCTTAACAGTGCGTCGTCGAGATCGCCCGGTTCGAGGCTCGACAGGCGGAGGCGCTCAAGACCATCGACTTGTGCAATTGCGTTAACGAGGGCCGCGAGCGGGGCACCCGTGTACCGACCTCGCCGCCGAATCGCCGTGTCGCGCCCATACGCACCAAGGAAGATGCCGGTGAGCACGATCTCCTGGTGACCTGATCGCACGAGTTGCTCGGCCTCCGCCACCGCGACGTCGATCGGCTTGGAACGCAGCGTGGGGCGAAGCCGCGGGATGATGCAGTACGTGCAATGGGCGTCGCACCCGTCCTGGATCTTGAGGAACGCGCGTTGCCGCGCGTCGAACTGCTCGATCCGGGCCGTGAGGGTGGTGTGCACGCGGAGCGACGTGACGGCCCCGGCCGACCGGCGTGTGTCCCGAGCCGCTTGCGCACCGCCCGGCGCCGCCCGACCGTTCTGGAGCGTCGGGGGCCCGCCGCCCGGCGCCGGCGCGATGTTGACAACGGCACCCGACGTCGGAATAATACCTGGTGTCACATCCGCAGCAGTGGCGCGCCGGCGGGGATCGGTCTCGGCGGTGGTCGGCGGATGTGGTGGCGTCGGCGCAACCGGCCTTATCGATACGTCATTCATACCGGCGGTCCGACGTGCGTGCCCGTGAGCTTCACCGTGATGCGTGGTCTTGCCTCGATGCGTCGGAGCGCTCCCTAACCGATTGACAACCAGCCGGCCGAGTTCCGCGGTGACGTTGCGGTCGTGGCCGAGCACACCGATCACGCCGTCCATGCTGCGCAGTCGGTCCGCCTCGGCGGACGCCGCGCAGCCGATGACGACGACGGGTGTGTCGCGGTTGCCGCGGAGTCGGCGGATGGCGCGGCGGCTTTTGCCGCATGCGGCAGCCGTGACCGCGCAGGTGTTGACGATGGCGATGTCGGCGACGTCGCCTGGACCCGCGCGGGTCAGGCCGATGGATTCGAGCAGTTCGCGAACTTGCTCGGATTCATACTGGTTGACTTTACAGCCCAGGGTTGTGAGTTGATACTTCCCACGCATGCGCGGTGACTCTACCGCGGCGCCGGGCTGTGGGGAAGGGGCGGCGACGGCGATTCCCTCAGGTGCCGTTGCGGCTGCGTCCCATGCGGACAGGCCCGGTGTGGTCGTACCCGACCCGTTGGGCGTGGTGACGTCGTCCGTGTGCGGCCTGAGCGCGTGCATCGCCGCACCAAGACGCACGGAGCGCAACTGTATGGCGATTCCACAGAGTGCATGGGGCATCGACATGGGGCGGTGTGCCTTCAAGGCGATCAAGCTTCGGCAAGGCGCCGACGGCGCGGTCGAGGTTGTCGCGCACGATTTTATTGAACATGCGAAGATCCTGTCTCAGCCCGACGCGGACCGGCATGCATTGATCAGTGAGGCGCTTGAGAAGTTCCTTTCGCGGAACGACATCTCACGAGACCAGGTCGTCGTGAGTGTCCCCGGGCAGCACACCCTCGCGCGGTTTACGAAACTCCCGCCGGTAGCGCAGCGGAAGATCCCGGACATTGTCCGGTACGAAGCGGATCAGCAGATCCCGTTCGACATGGATGAGGTCATCTGGGACTACCAGACGTTCGCCCGCGAGGGGCTTCCCGACGTCGAGGTCGCGATCTTCGCGATGAAGCGCGAACTCATTCGTGAGCATCTGCTCCACTTCGAGCAGGCCGCGATCGAGCCCGTCGCCGTCCAGGCCGGACCGCTGGCACTCTACAGCGCCGCCCACTACGACGGGTGGCTCGCCACGGACACCACGATCCTGCTCGACATCGGCGCAGAGAGCACCGACCTCGTCATCGCGACCCCCTACAACCTCTGGACGCGCACGATCCCGATCGGCGGGAATAAGTTCACCGAGACCCTCGTCAAGTCGTTCAAGCTCTCGTTCGCCAAGGCGGAGAACCTGAAGCGGGCCGCCGCCACGAGCAAGTATGCGCGGCAGATCTTCCAGGCGATGCGGCCCGTGTTCGCCGATCTGGTCCAGGAGCTCCAGCGGTCCGTCGGGTTCTACACGTCGACCCATCGCGACGCCGAGATCGAAAAGGTCGTTGCGCTCGGGAATGCGTGCAAGCTTCCCGGGCTTCAGAAGTACCTCCAACAGAACCTCGGCCTGCCGGTCGAACGGCCCGACGGATTCAAGAAGGCGGCGCGGCCGGGTGGCGAGGAGGATCGCCTCGGCGAGCATGTCCTGGGGTTCTTTGGTGCGTATGGGCTCGCGCTGCAGGGGCTCGAGCTCGCCCCGATCGGCACAAGCCTGCTGCCCGCCGAAATCGCGAAACAGGTGGTGTGGCGGCGGAAACGCCCGGCGTTCGCCGCCGCGGCCGCGTGTCTCGTGCTCGCCGGCGGCACGATCTGGTTCAGGCAGTCGACCGACATGAGCGCGCTGGCCGCGAACAGCCAGGGCTGGAACAACATCCGCGTGACGATCGACGAGGCGTCGGACATCATCGCGTCGCCGTTGCCCGCCACGCTCTCTCCGAGGGCGCGGGCGAAGCAGGCGCTCGAAGCCGGCAAGGCGCTCAGACAAGCCCTGAAAACGTGGAATGGCAAGGGCGAGCGCGAACGCGCGGAAACCGAGGATCTCATTACGTTACAACGCAACAAGGCCCTCATCCCGAGGATTGTCAGGGTGATTCATGAGTCCGTGCCGCCGCCGCCCGGGCGCCTCGCCGACGCGCGGACACAGGCCGACGTGCTCAACGCGATCGAGGCGTTCCGCGGGGCGGGTGATCCCGCGGCCGAGCGCAGCCGGCGCGCGCAGATTACGATTGTCTCGTTGGACATGAGCTACGAGGCGGACGTCCACCTCTACGACTGGGAGAGCCGCGTACCGGTGCCCGATCCGATCAACCCGGTCAAGGAGGATCTCCCCGGGCTCGTCGTGAGAATCCGATGCCGAACGCCCTACGCCGAAGGCGCGAAGCTCGTGGATGAGCAGTTCATGTCGCGGCTACGGAGTAACGGTCGGGTGCCGGGGCAAGGGTTCTACTTTGATCGCGTGTACCTCGTCGACGGGCAGAAGGTGGAAATCAAGACCGCCGCGGGAACCCGTGGCTTGAGTGCGGGGCGCGCGCGGGGACGGACCCAGGGAGGTGGATTCGGACTTACACCGGCCGGCGGCGCCGTCGCCGGTGCGCTGCCGCCGGCGGCGTTGGACCCGATCACGAATGAATCCATCGAGAACGATTGGGAGTTCGACATCTGGCTCGATGTCATACTCGAGGACTATGAACCGCCGGTCGACGACGGCGAAGACGACGCTCCGGACGATGACGGGGCGTGACGTGATCCGATGCGCGGTGCCAGCGCGGTGGGAGTAACGACGCATGGAGTTCCTGCGACGACATCTGTTTTTCTTGATCTGCGGTCTGGGCGGGATCGGCGGCGTCGCGCTCGGGATCACCGGCTACAACGCGATGGATCAAGTCACCAAGGAGATGGCCCATCCGCGGAAACTCTTCAGCGACCTGGCCGCGCTCAGCAGGAAGCCCGTGAATCAGGCGATCATCGATCGCGAGCGGGCCCGCATCGACCGCATCGTCGCGAACCGCAACGCCGTGGTAGCGCAGGCCCGCTCGCTGACGCGATATAAGCCGCTCCGCGCCGACGTCTTTCCGGACGGCAACGTCGGCGCCACTGAGGCGTTTCGCAAGGCGTATGCCAAGCACATGCACGATCTCATGGACACACTTGCCTGGGGCGAGCTCACCTGGGGCGGTGTCGCCACGCCGCAGGGCATCGAGATCATGAAGGCGAAGCTCGCCAGGGACGAACAGAGTGAGACCTCGTGGTCCGGCGAGAGCACGCGCGTAGCGCACGACGTCCAGCCCGCCGCCCCCCCGATGACGCCCGCCGGCGTCCTCACCCAGACCGGTGCCGAACGGAATTTCGTCGCGCGGGCCCATCTCGCCGTCGCGAGACTCCGGTACTGTTACGCCACCAGCTTTGACGATCCAAGGCCGCGGATCGTCCCGAGCCTCCGCTTTGCCGAGCCGATGCGCGACACCGGACGCATGGAGGCCGTGCTCCTCGAAGATTGCTGGGCGGCCCAGGTGCAGTATTGGATCTACGCCGATGTCATCGCCGCGATCCGAGCATTGAACGACGAGGCGGCGGGACGCATCGCGTCCCAAGGCGGCAAGCCCTGGGTCGGCGTCCTCCCCGTAAAGGACATCATCTCGGTCCGCCTTGCCAACGCCGACCTCTACGTTACCGACGACCCGGCCCAGTACGCGATGCCGTCGGCCGCAGGTCCCGACGCCGCGGCGCCACCGGGCAACAACGGAAGCTACTTCACCCAAACCGTCGGGAGCGACGACTACGACGTCGTCCAGTTCTCCGTCAAGCTCGTGATGGATCAGCGTAGCGTGCTCCAGTTTGTGGATCACCTCTACCGGGACTCGTTCCACACGCTCCTGCGCGTCGCGTACGTCACCGTCGAGCCGAACCGTGCGATGATCGGGAAAATCTACGGTCCCGATCCCGTCGTCCAGGTCGTCATGGACTTCGAGACCGTCATGTTGGCCGAGCCGTTTCGACGGTGGATGCCCCAGGAGACGTTGGATGAGTACGGCTGGACCCGCCCCGAGGCGGAAGACATCGACGGCTAGGTAAGCCGCCGCCGCACGCGATCCGCCCACCCGTCGCGGGTGGCCCGGGACCGCGGGGCGGCGCCGAGGAGTCACCCGCATGGCGAAACAGTTGGTAGGCCCGGTCGAGCAGCACATCGACAAGGCGGTCCTTGCGGTCGCGGTGCTCGTGCTGATCGGGGCGGTCGTCAAGTACCTGGTGACGTCGCCGAACCACGTCGAACTCCGCGGCGAGGCCGTATCACCGAGTGAGATCGACGACATAGTCGCGGCCCGCGCGGCCGACACGCTCATGCAGATTCAACGCGCGCGCCCGACCATCGACGACGAGGAGGATGGCGATGTCGACCTGGCGGCCGTGTTTGCCGACGCGGCGGCGCTGTCCGGCATGGACCTGGCGACGCCGCTGCCGGCCGTCGTTCCGATCGCACCGGACGTCCCCGAGGTCGGCGCCACGGGCCCCCTCAAGGGGTTTATCACGCTCGCCGACGTTGTACCGTTGAGCCAACCCGTAGCCGTGCATGGGCGGACCACGCTCCGGCTCGGCGAGAACGGCAGGGACCCACCGGACCCGCCCGACGACATGTATGATGCGTTCGACAAGTCCGTGAACTGGGTGACGGTGTCGGCGGTGTTCGATCGCAAGGCCCAGGTCGAAACGAACGCGCGACACTTCGGCAGCAGCCAGAGTAGCGTGATCTTTGCCGGCATCGAGGTACAGCGGCAGGAACAGGCCGCGGACGGGACGTGGCCCGACGACGGGTGGGTCACGATTGACCCGTTGCATCAGACGCCGCCGCCCGAGACGCCCGAGATCAAGCTCATCGTCGAGGGTGGCGAGGTCGTCGCGGATGAGGACAGCATCAGGGGCCTGGAGACCTTCATCGAGAACATCGAGGACCCGAAGGCCCAGCTTGATCTTATTCGCCCGCTCCCGCCGGTCGTGCGCAACGGCGACCCGTGGCGGTTCCCGATCATCACGAGCCGGCGGGATGTCCTCATGATGGACGACGAGTACCTCTTCCCGAACAAGCCACCCGCGGCTTCGCCGGAAGACCGCTATACCACCTGGTGGGAGGACGTGATCGAACAGCCTGAAACGACGACGGAACCGACCGGCCAGCAGCGAATCGTCCGGCTGTTCAAGGCGGCCGACGAGCTCATGCAAAAAGCCGAACAGCAGTGGGACGTCGCGCTCGCGAATGACGCGGCCGAGGCGTTCTCCGACCTGCAGACCGAACGCGACGCGTCCCAGCAGGACCTGGACCGCGCGGCGCGCCGAGAGCGGGAAGCCCGGCAACTCGGGCGCGACATCCGGCGCCACCCGAGGCGCGGCAAGCGTGGCGGCACGAGGCCCAGGGGCGACCGATCCGACAAACGCCCGCTCGAACCCAAGCAGCAGGTCTGGGCGATCGACGCACGTCCCGGCAGCGTCAAGGGCGGCAAGACATACAGATACCGAATGCGCGCCCTCATCTACAACCCCTACGCGGCCGCACCGAAGGTGCTCAAAGATCACAACGACGCGACCAAGCCCGTCCTCGTGGGGGCGTGGTCCGAACCGTCCGCGCCGGTCGCGATCGAACCCGCCACGCGATTCTTCGTGTCCAACAGCTACGAAGCAAGGCAGACCGTCGCCGTCGAGATCTACCAATGGGTCGACGGGGTTTGGGTCAAGGGGCGCGCGCGCGTCGGCGTCGGCGACGGCGTCGCAGTCACGGCACGCTCTAAGGTTCCGCTACCGAACGGCGAGGTCGACAACGCGAAAATTGATTTCGATGCCGGCGCGACCATCGTCGACATCGACTTTGACAGGCCGTATCGCCAGCGACGCAAGAAGGGACGCACCGGTGTGCGATTCGAGTCCCGAAAGCCCGATACCGTCGTCGTCCTGCGCGGCAAAGACGGGCGTCTCATCGAGCGGTTTCTCTCGACAGACAAGGCGAGCCCGGAGCGCAAGGCCCTCGAGGCCAAACAATGGCGCCCCCCAAGGCCGGTCAAGGAACAGCGTCCGAGACGCAAGCGGGCCGCGAGCAGTGATCTTGGCGGCCCCTGAGCGCATGGGGCGACCTGAACGCACGGCGGACGTGCCCGTGTCCGCGACCGGCGCCCGCACCGCGCCGCCGGGGGCGCGGGCGGCGTCAGGCGTAACCCGTGGGGCGTCACGCCTCGATCCCGGGCGTGCGGCCAGTGTTGGGAACCGTCATCCGGAGGCTTGCGATGCCGCATCGGTCGGCCTAGAATCCGCGACCGGGGTGGTGCCAGCGTCGCTCGGTCGGTGAGGCCGACACCCAGCCGTCCGCCCGGTGCAGCACGGCGTTGCGTGCTGTGCCCTGACCCGTAGCGGGCGTGCCGCCGATCGGGTCCCGCCGAGGTTGATTCCTGAGCGAGACATCAACAAAGGAGAAACTCCTTGCCACGCGTCAAGTTCGACACAATCGCGGCCTTCGTGCCAGCGTTGGTAGTCATCATCACCGCATCCGCGCCGAGCCGCGCCGCGGATGACGCCGACATCCTCGCCGACGCGATCGCGCGATTCGAGGACCACGACTACCTCACCGCGCAGGAACTCCTCGTCGGGATCGACCCGACCAGACTCAACGAAAACCAGCGCGCACTCCGAGAAGACTACCTCACGCGCGTGCAGGTCGCGATGAACATGAGCGACCAGGCCGTGCGCGCCGTCGAAGACGCCCAGACCGCAGCCGACGAGGGCGAGACCGAGCGGGCGCTCCACCTCCTCGACAAGGTACGTGCGAATCCCTACGCCGGCGCCGCCGAGCGCGCGGCCGCCGAACAACTCCGACGAACCATCACCGGAGCCGAGGCGAGCGATACCGTCGACATCCATGTCGTCGACGAGCCGCCTGCAAAACCGGCCACCCGTGAGGCCGCTGGTCGCGGCCAGGCCGAGCCGGACGAGGCGCGCCCAGGTCGAGCGCCTGGACACGCGCCCGGCGCGGGTCGGGTCGGTGCCGGGGAGACCGCGCCGCGCCCCGCGGGTCCGGGCGAGCGTGCGGCGCAGC
>JBHHVO010000029.1:0-15299 GCA_046754365.1 Phycisphaerae bacterium
ACGTCTCGTCGCTCGCGGCGTATAGCACGGTGCTGGCGGCGGTGGTCAAGTCCGGGCGGGCTCAGCAGGCAGACACATTGGCGTGGGCGGCGGGGGAGGCGGTCTCGGCGCGGTGCCCGCCGCTCGATACGCTGCGTGTGGCTGGCGCGTTCCTGCTGTCGATCCCGAAGAGCACGGAGCTCCGCGCTCAGGTGGTCAAGCTTTACCGCGCGGCGTACGCCGACCGTGACGGTCTCGAGGCGTTGTTGGAGGAGGCCGGCGTAGGTGGGGGCAGGCCGGTGCGGCGGGCGCTTCGGACGGTCGAGACGTGCCTCGGGCTCTCGGTAGGCGACCACTTGATCGAGCGACACGGCCCCGGCGCCGCCCGCATCGACGCGATCGACACGACGGATTGGACGTTCACCGTAAACACCGGCGCCGAGACGGTGCGTCTTGGCGCGGTGCGCCTGGCCGATGCGTACTACGCCGGCCCGCGGGATGCGTTGCCGGTGATGCGGTGTTTCTATCGTGAGGATCTCATACGACGGTTGCAGACATCGCCGGTGGAGCTCGTGATCGACATCTGCCGTCGATCGGACGGTCGTACGGACAAGCCTGCGCTTGAGTCGCTGCTCGTGCCGGATTTGCTCGACGCCGACGCTTGGAAGAAGTGGTGGACGCGGGCCCGTGCCGCGATGAAGCAGTCGCCGTGCCTGCGGCTCGCGTCGCGTGCGCCGTATGCGATCGAGTACGTGGAGAACCCGCCGGAACCGGGCGAGGCGCTGCTGGATGCCGTCGCGGCATCCGCTGATCCGGCCGGGGGGTTCTCGCAGGTCGAACAGTATGTTCGGGAGTGCCGAGCGCGGCGAACCGACCCCGATGCGGGCGTGCTGACCGCGTGCTGCAACCACTTCGTCGACCAGGCGCGCCGCCTGCAAGGGAGCGGGGAGGCGCGAGCCGGCCTGTTGTGGCTTATCGCACGCCGCATCGGTGAACTCGCGGGGACCGGCGATGCATCCGACGGCGCCGAGGCGTACCTTCGCAAATCGGCCGACGTCGAAGCCGTGCTGGCGGTCGTCACCGACGAATCCCTTCTGGCCGATGCGTGTGCGCTGGTGATCGAGGGTAGGCCGGCGGATGGTCGTGCGCAGGTGTTGTCGCTGTTGCCGACGTTCTCGATGGCGGTGTGCGACCGCGTGGCGGCCAAGCTGGGTGACGCCGGTTGTACGGCCGCCGACTTCGCGCCGGTCGTGCAGCGCATCCTGGCGTCACCGGTCGTACACAACGACGCGCTCTTGTGGCTTTGGAACGGTCCCGCGACCGGCTCCGTGTTGGGTGACGTGTCGCCGGTGACGGTGTTGTCGCGCGTCATCGCGGCACTCGAGGAGTGTCAGCGGCGTGACACTTTGTCGCGTGAGGTCGTTCGGAAGGTCGCGACGCGGACCCGTTCGGTGCTGTCGGCAAGGGGGTACGCGCGGTACCGGCAGTGCCTCGACGTATTGGACCGCGGCATGGCGGACGCACTCCGCACGCGGCTGCGCCGACTGAGCAACCTGGGCCACACCGTGCACCAACGCCTCTTGAACCTGCTGGCGCGCAAGTTCCCGCAAATCGACACGGCACCCAAGATTGAACCATGGCGGCGGGACGACGTGCTGTTTGTGACTGAACACGGTCTGCGCAACAAACAGCGGGAGATTGACGAGCACATCAACGTGAAAATGAAGGAGAACGCCCGGGCGATCGGTGCTGCGGCCGCCAAGGGCGATCTTAGCGAGAATTCCGAGTATAAGTTCGCGCTGGAGGAGCGCGATCTACTGCGGGCGCGACTTGCTCAGATGAATGCCGAGCTTGAGATAGCGGAGATCCTTGCGCCCGAGGATGTGCCGACCGACCACATCGGGGTCGGGACGCGCGTGCGGATGCGGCGCGTCGGAGACGGCGCAGCGTACGAGCTTTGCTTCCTTGGGCCCTGGGAAGCCGACGGTGACCGGGGCATCGTCAACTACCGCGCACCGCTGGCCCAGCGCGTGTTGGGCAAGGTTGTCGGGGATCTGGTCGAGTTCGATCACACCGCCGCGTCCGGCACGTACGAGATCGTCTCCCTGCATAACGCCCTCGCGGAGTAACACCGCGCCCCCACGAGGATCGACCCCATGAAGGTGGCGCTCATCGGCCTGCCCCAGTCGGGCAAATCCGCCGTATTCGCGGCGATCACCGCCGCGCGCGCCGATCCCTATGCCCCCCCGGAGCCCAGGCACGCCGTCGTGTCGGTGCCGGACGACCGACTCGAATACCTCACGGATCTGTGCCACCCGAAGAAGGTCGTGCATGCCATGATCGAGTTCGTGGATGTTCCGGGATGTTCGCTCGACGATGCGAAGGGGCAGGCCGAGTGGCGACGCATGCTGCCGCAGGTGCGCCAGGCCGATTTGCTCGCCGTGGTCGTGCGCGATTTCGACAGCGCCGCCGTACCTGCGTACCGCGACCGCGTCGATCCCGCCGCGGACTTCGCGGCCGTATGGGATGAACTAATCTTTGCCGACCTCGACACCGTAACGACCCGGCTGGAACGTCTCGACAAGGCGCTCAAGAAGCCAAGCAAAACCCATGACGCCGAGAAACGTGAGCAGGCGCTGCTGCACGGCTGCCGTGACGCGCTCGAGACGTCAGCACCGCTAGCCGGCGTCATCACCACGGACGAACACCGTCGGGCGCTCGCGAGCTTTGCGTTCCTGACGCAGAGGCCGATCGTCTGCGTGCGCAACGTGGCGGAGGATCGCGCCGCGGACACGCCGCCGCTCCGGCTCGACCATGTGTCCGACTCCATCGCCTTGTGCGCCTCGATGGAGGCGGAAATCGCGATGCTCGAACCGGATGACCGCGCGATGTTTCTGGCGGACCTCGGTGTCAACCAACCGGCGCGCGACCGACTCATACAGGCGTGCTACCGGGCCGGCGGGTTGGTTTCCTTCCTCACCATGGGGGCCGACGAGGTCCGGGCCTGGACGATCCACACCGGTGACACGGCCGTCGACGCCGCGGCCAAGATTCACACCGATCTCGCTCGCGGCTTCATCCGTGCCGAAACCGTCTCATACGACGACCTCGTCGCGCACCAAGACCTGAAGGGGGCCCGCACGGCCGGCAAGGTACGCAAAGAGGGCAAGACCTACGTCGTCGCCGACGGCGACATCCTGAACATCCTCGCAAGCACATAACCCGCGCGCCGCTACGCTCAGCCCCGTGGAGCAACTGCACGCAACCTGTGTTCTGGTTGCAGCGTCGATGGGCCAGGGTGGGGGCGCGAGCTCCCATCTTGCGTTTCCCTAATCCATCGTTAGCATCTTCATCGCCGGGTCTCCGCACTCGGTTCGGTCACCATCGGCCGATCGACCATGGGCCGATGCACGCAATCAGGCCAACAAAACCATGGGACCATGATCCCGAAGATCGAACCGATATGGACGCCGGCTTGCTTCGTTGCTTGCGGAGTTCAACGCAAGGATGAATCGGCGTGCCGCGTCAACGAGTATGGGCGCGCTCGTTCCGTTTGGTTGTTTGACCCGGCCCTACTGGGCCGTGTCCGAGGCGTCTTGAATGGTATGCCCATTCTGCGATACGTCCGACAGGATTCGCATCGTTTGGGACGCCCGAAACATCGTCGTCCCGATCGTCAATGCGTTGTACGCCCTGATCCAGCTTTCCCTGGTCGTGTATATCAGCCCCGGGTTGGGACTCCGGCGCCGGTGCCTGCGCTGCGGCCGTACGTTCATCGGCCCAGCGCCCAATACACCCGATTTCGACAAGTGTGCGACGTGCGGCTACAACCTTCGCGGCAACACGTCCGGCACATGCCCGGAATGTGGGTGGGAGCTGCCGAGACGGTACCGGGCGTATCGCCGCAGGGCGGACGCCGACCTGCGGTGAGTTTAGCAGTTCGTCGACACAGCCGGTCGTCATGCATTGTAACACAGGGAGGTGGGGCAATCGCCAACGCCGCAGCACCTTGGAGCCCGTCGCTGACGGCGAGTCGATGACGTCGGAATGCGGTAGGGGATCGTCGCGCGATGGGCGAAACAGCCTAAGCATGCGTCTAGGAAGCCCCTCCCTTACGATCCGGCTTTGGAGCGGCTGGGCGTACCACCGGCGACGCGGGGGGGCGAAAGGGGCGGGACCGACACGGGCGGGCCGCGTATGGAACGTAGCGCGTTTCGGGCGACGATCATGCGGGCGTTGGTGAGGGCGTGTACGGTGATCGAGCGGACGGCGCCGCTTCTGCCGGTGGCCGTCGGCATGGTCGTTGGGATCATTCTCGATCGCGCGCTGGCCCTGCCACCCGGCGCGTGCGTCGCCGGTTTCGGGCTGTGCTTGGCGGCGTGCGTTTTGAAGCGGCTGCGCGGTGCGGTCGGGCCGGCGATCCTACTCCCGGCCGCAGTGTGCGTCGGCGCAGCGCTGCACGCGCAGCGCTCAGTTTCGTCCGCGACGAGTATCGCGCGACACATGGACGGCGAGCGCCGCTTGGCGCGCGTGCGCGGCCGCGTAGTGGGGGTGCCGCGCGTCCTCGCCGGCGATGACTACACATTCTACCGCTGGCTGCACCGGGCCGATCGGACCGCGATGATCGTCGATGTAATGTCGATCGAGGCGGACGACGGATGGGTCGAAGCGACCGGTCGCATCCGCGTCACCGTCGGCGAAGCCGTACTCGACGTCCGGCCGCAAGAGCCGGTTGAGCTGTTCGGCTGGCTGGTCGGACTTACGCCGCCGAAGAATCCCGGTGCGTTCGACTGGTCAACGTTCTACCGTCGACAGGGCATCGTGGCACGGATGTACTGCGATCGCATGGAGAACGTGCGGCGCCTGGAGGGCGCCGAGGACTACGACGGGCGCGGGCGGACTCAGGATGTCGGCGTCGTGCGTGGCACGGGGTTGGGCGGCGCGGCGGCGGAGCGCGCCGGCGCGCACGGCGTGGGGTCGCGGCGTGCGGGCGAGCCCGATCGTGATACGTGGTTGGCGCGGTTTCGCGCATCGGCTCGGGCGATGCTGACGGACGATCTGGCAACGGGCGCCCGGGAGGGCACGAGTCTGCTGGAGGCGATGATCTTGGGCCACCGGTCGCGGCTCGACCGCCGCGTGAACGAGGTCTTCATCCGCGCGGGGTGCATTCACTTTCTGGCCGTCAGCGGCGTGCATATCGTGTTCGTGATCGGCTTCGTGCGCGCGCTGTGCCACGTGGTCCGGGTGAGCGGCCACTGGACGACGTGCGCGATGATGGGCGCTGTCGTCGTGTATGTGATCATCGCGGAGCCTCGTCCTCCGATCCTGCGTGCCGGGATCATCGCGATGGTGTACCTCGTGTCGCGGCTCTTGGGTCGCGAGCGTGCGTATTTGAACTGGATCTCCGTGACGGTGATTGTGTTGGCGGTCGTTGACCCGGCCATGGTGTTTGATGTGGGGTATCAGCTCTCTTCGGCGGCGGTGCTGGGCGTGAGCTACGTCAATCCAGCGTTGTGCGGGGCGGCGGTGTATGCGTCGCGTCGCGTGCGCTGGCTGTGGTATCGCCGCGGGACCAGGCTTTCTGCGGACGAGCGCGACGCCGTGATGGCTGCGTTGGATGGCATCGCGGCGCGGTGTCGCCCCCGGCGCACGTGGGCGGGTGTTACGCGGCGGTTGCTGCACGCGCTCGCGATTTCGCTCGGCGCGTGGCTCGCGGCGGTTCCGATCGTCGCGTGGCATTTCCATCGTATCCAGCCGTGGGGGCCGATCGGTTCCGTGGTGGTGGTGCTGCTTGTCGGTGTCGTCATGTGGCTTGGGTTCGCGAAGATCCTCGCGGGCGTTATGTTGCCTACGGTAGCAGCGCTGCTGGGGGCGCCGCTGGCTGCAGCGACTTGGTGTCTCATCCACATTGTCAACGCGGTGGCCGCTCTGCCAGGGGCATCGATCACCGTCGCGGCGCCACCATTGTGGCTTGTGGCCGTGTACTACGCGTTTCTCGGCGTTCTGGTATGGGCGTTTCCGCGGCGAGATGGAGCGACGAGGCGTAGGCGCCCGCGCACGGATCGTGCAACGCAACCGCTCGAGGCGACGCGACCGCTCGACGCGACGCGACCGGTCGACGCGACGCAAGCGGTCGACGCGACGCAACTGGTCAAGGCGACGCAACTGGTCGACGCGCCGCAACCGGTCAAGGCGACGCAGCCGGCCGAGGCGACGCAGGCGGACCGTGCAGGGGTGCCGATCGATGACATACCGGCGTTGGATGGGGAACCGCCGGTCCACGCAACACGGCCCGGCGCAGCAACGCTACGACGCCACACGACACGGGCGGTCGGCGCTACGTCTGCGCTGGGTGCGATGTGGTGGGCCGAGCTGCGACCGGCGGACGAGCGCTATGCGCCAAGGACACCGCGCGCGGCCCGATGGGGGGTGTGCGTGACGTGCGTCGGCGTGGCCGCATGTGTCGCTTGGTGGCTGTGGTCGTCGCGTTCGACCGGCGCGTTGGTCGTCCACGTGCTTTCGGTCGGGTCAGGTTCGGCCACGGTGATCGAACTGCCGGACGGCCACACGGTGTTGTATGACGCCGGGAGCTCGTCGCCGTATGACGTCGGGCGTGGCACGATTGTGCCGTTCCTCCGGTCGCGCGGGATCAGCCGCGTGGATCGCATCTACGTAAGTCACCCCAATCTCGATCACTTCGGTGGCGTGCCTGGTGTCATCGACGAAGTGCCCGCCGGGCCGGTGGTCATCAACGAACACTTCGACCGGTTCGCGCCGGCTGGAACGCCGGCCCGCCATCTGCTGACGCTCCTCGCAGACAGGCGGCATCCCGTACGGGTTGAGGATGCGTCCGTGCGCGCATGGACCGCGGGCGGGGTCTGGTTCGAGCGGCTTTGGCCGGCGCCGGTGGGTTCTGGTGACGGCGTGTACACGGCCGTCGCCTCTGCGAACGACAGCTCGACCGTGCTGCGACTGACGTACGCCGGTCACTCGATCGTGTTGACCGGGGACATTGAAGATCCCGCGCAGCGTGCGCTTCGCGCGATGGCTGGGCTTGCGGCGGACGTGCTCGTCCTGCCGCACCACGGCGGCGTGCGTGCGGGTACGGGGTCGTTTCTCGATGCGGTCGGAGCGCGATACCTGATCCGATCGAGCCACGAGCCGATGGCCCGCACGCGCAGTGCGCTGGCGTTCCTCGCCGGCGACACGCCGCTGCTGAACACGGCCGACGTCGGCGCGGTGCGCGTCGTGATCGATCCAGCGGGTGTGTCGGTGTCGGGCTTCGTGCACGAGACCGGACCGAACAAGTTCCGACAACCGGCCGAACGCCCGTAGGCGCTGCGCCCGCCGCCGGCGGTGCGTCGGTCATCGAACCTCGCGCGCTGCATATGCGTTGCCGGGCCGTCGTCGCACGGGTATAGTCCCACCGTGCGGCGGTGTACGGTGGACGGCTGCACGTACGATCAACAGGCGGAGTGGCGACGACATGATCGTCGGCGTACCGAAAGAGATCAAGACGCACGAATACCGCGTGAGCATGACACCGGTCGGCGTGGACGAGCTGGTCCGCCGCGGCCACACGGTGCTCGTCGAATCGTCCGCGGGCGTCGGGTCGGGTGTGAGCGATCAGGACTACGCGGCCGTGGGGGCGCGGGTCTTGCCGTCGCGCGACGACGTTTTCGCGCAGGCGGACATGATCGTCAAAGTTAAGGAGCCGCTACCCGAAGAGTGGCCGCTGATGCGCAAGGGCCAGGTAATGTTCACGTACTTTCACTTCGCCGCCGACCGGGAGCTCACCGACGGTGTACTCGCGACCGGTGCGGTGGCGATCGCGTATGAGACCATCACCGACCGGAACGGCCAGCTCCCGCTGCTGACGCCGATGAGCGAGGTGGCCGGGAAGATGAGCATTCAGGAGGGCGCGAAGTATCTCGAGAAACCGATGGAAGGGCGTGGCATTCTTCTGGGCGGCGTGCCCGGCGTCGAACCGGCGGAGGTATTGATCATCGGCGGCGGCGTCGTGGGCACGAACGCGGCGAAGGTGGCGGCGGGGCTTGGGGCGAACGTAGTGATCATGGACGTGAGCCTCGATCGCATGCGTTACCTGGACGACGTCATGCCGGCGAACGTGCATACGGTCTTCAGTGAGCGGCACGCGATCCGACGCTACATTCGCACGGCCGATCTGGTGATCGGGGCCGTGCTCATCCCAGGAGCCCGTTGCCCGGTGCTCGTGCCGCGCGAGTACTTGTCGTCGATGAATCCGGGTTCGGTCATCGTCGACGTCGGCGTGGATCAGGGCGGCTGTGTTGAGACGATCCATCCGACCACGCACGATGCGCCGACGTTCACGGTGGACAACGTGGTCCACTACGGCGTGACGAACATGCCCGGCGCGGTCGGTCGCACGTCGACGTTCTCGCTGACGAACGCGACGCTGCCGTATACCCTGAAACTCGCGGATATGGGTTACGAAGCGGCGTGCCGCTCGGATCCGGGCCTGGCGGCTGGGATCAACATGCTGCGCGGCCAGGTAACGAACCGGGCGGTCGCGAAGGCGTTCGGGCTCGCGCACACGCCATATGCGGGCTCGTCGTGACGGCGGCCGGCGCCAAGTCGGACGACGCAGCGGTCGGCGCGAGGCTGAATCGATGTACCGCGCGAACCGTCGCACGGTGAACGCGATAGGGGCCCTGCATCGGGGTGATGCACGGTTCAACGCAAGTACGTGTCTAGCGTGCAGCGGCCGCCACCCCTGGCGGCCGTGGAACTTCGAGGGCGTGTCACCCGCCGACGTCCGCCGGGGTCGGCGCACGCCACACGGCAGGTGTCGCGCGGAATCCAGGGCACCGCGAAACACGTACGACCGCAAACGGTGCAATGAAAAGGGGCGTAGCATGAAGAACGTCATGATTGCCGTCCTGGCCGTGTGCACGCTCGCCGGTGGCTACTATGCGGTGTACAACACGGTCCGGCTCAATACGTTCGGCATCGAGGGCAAAACGGTCAAGCTCGCGCGTGGCAACTTGACGCTTCCGATCACGGCCACGGGCGAGGTGCAGCCGTACCTCCGTGCGGAGATCAAGTCTGAGGCGAGCGGCGCGGTACAGGAGATCGGCAAGCACGCGGGGGAACTGGTGAAACGCGGTGAACTCCTCATCCGGCTGCAGCCCGACGACGAGCAGCGCAGCGTCGATCGTGCCCGGCAGGAGCTCGCGATGGCCGAGGCACGCCTTGCGGAGGCCAAGATCGGCCTGGAACAGGCGGAAAAGGCGGACCTTGCGTCCGCCAAGGCGCAGGTGGACAAGCTCAAGCAGGCGGCGCGGCTGTCGAAGTTTCGGCTCGATAAGGTCCAGGCGGAGGACTACAACCCGAGTCCCGACGAGTTGCTGCAACGCGAAACGACGCACAAGAGTCAACTCGCCGACCTCGCCGCGGCCGAGGCGGCGTACGAAAAGGCCAGGCTCGCGATCCCGCGTGCCCGGCAGTTGGTGAAGCAGTTCGAGGCGCAGTTCGAAGCGGCGAAATCGACGCTCGGTGATGCAGAGAAACGGCTCGACAAGACGGACATCGTGTCGCCGATCGACGGCGTCGTCGCCGACATCCGCACGCAGGTCGGCGCGGTCATCCAGGGCGGAAAGACCACGTTCACAGCGGGCACGGTGCTCGCGGTGGTGTACGACATGAGCAGGCTTGTCGTTCGGGCGGAAGTCGACGAAGCCGACATCGGACGCGTTCGGGAAATCTCGCCCGTATGGGCGAGGCCCGGGCGTGACGGAACCGCCATGATGCCAGCCGATCTTGAGCGCGCCGCCGCGGCCGTAGAGCATGTGACCACGATCCACGTCGAGGCGTTCCGCAACGAGACGTTCGAGGGCGTCATCGAACGGATTTACCCCGAACCCAGGCTCGACCGCAACGTCACGACCTACCGCGTGGACGTCGCGATCACCAGCGCGAACCGCGACATGCTGTTGGTCGGCATGCGCGCCGACGTGAAGTTCACGGCCGAGTACGTCGAGGACGTCGTGTTATGTCCCAACGAGGCGATCCGCGAGGGCCCCGGCGGCAGGCTCGGCGTTTTTGTGCCTCAACCGGCGGCGCGTCCCGGCGATCGCCCCGAGCCGAAGTTCATCCCATGCGTCATCGGCCTGGACAACGGTGCGTTCTCGGAGATCCGTGACGGGCTTGACGCGGGGATGGACGTATACACCAAGCTTCCGGCGGAACTCGAGGACCGGCGCGACAAGCGGAAGCGGAACACCTAGCCATGCCGCGATCGACTCCACGCCACGCGCCGGTGCGACGCCGACCTCCGCGGACGGAGCGGCGCGGCGCATGATCAGAACCGTCCAGCTCCGGAAGCTGTACCACATGGGCGCGTGCGTCGTCCACGCACTCGACGGCGTCGACCTCACGATCGAGGCCGGGGAGTTCGTCAGCATCGTCGGGCCGTCGGGCAGCGGCAAGAGCACCTTGATGCACATCCTCGGGTGTCTCGATCGGCCCACGTCAGGCGTGTTCGAGTTTCGCGGCAACATGGTGAGTGCAATGCGGGATTCGCAGTTGGCGTCGCTGCGCAACCAGCACATCGGCTTTGTGTTCCAGACGTTCAACCTCATCAACCGGACGTCGGCGCTCGAGAACGTCTGTCTGCCGCTGGTATACACGCGCAAGGCGTATTCCAAGGCGCCGGCGCGCGAGGCGCTTGACCGGGTCGGCCTCAAGGATCGGGCGCGGCACAAGCCCAGTGAGCTTTCGGGCGGTGAATGTCAACGCGTGGCCATCGCCCGCGCGATCGTCAACAACCCTGACTTACTGCTGGCCGACGAGCCGACCGGCAACCTCGACTCACGGACGTCCGCGCAGATCATGGAGACGTTCCTGAATCTTCACGACAAGGGGCTCACGATCGTCCTCGTGACACACGAGATGGACATCGCGGTACAGGCGGACCGCATCATCAGCATGAAGGATGGCCGCGTCATCGACGATACCGTCGTGGACAACGCATACCGAAACGAAGTCATCTCGATCGCCAAAACGACCCAACGGCGCCTCCTGCGCCAGAAGCCGGCGGTGTAGGCCCATGTTCACGATCCGCATCATGTTCATGGCGCTGCGAGGCCTGCACACGAACCTCTTTCGGTCGATGCTCGCGACGCTCGGTGTCATCATCGGTGTCGGGGCCGTCGTATCCGCGATTTCGGTCTTGGAAGGTGCGCGGCGGGACGTCCTGGATCGCTTCGAATCGCTCGGCGCCGATCAGCTCATCGTCATCAACAGCACGGGCCGGCGTCACGGACGGCAGGTCGCGATCAGCTCCCTCCTGCCGGCGGACGCGGATGCCATCGAACGCGACAGCGACGGGCTTGTCATCGCCACCGCGCCGCAGTCTCAGGGCAGCGGACAGATCAAGTACTACGAGAAGAACGTCGACGCGCCGATCCTCGGCACGACGCCGGCGTACGCAACGATCAACACCTACCATCCCGCGGCGGGACGCTTCATCACGAAAGAGGACATCGTCGGGCGGAGCATGGTGTGCGTGCTCGGACACAGGGTGGCCAGAGACCTCTTCGGCCCGCGACCGGCCGTCGGCAAGTCACTCAAGATCGCGGGCAGGGGATTCACCGTCGTCGGCGTCATGGAAGAGCGGGGCATGCTCGGCTTTATCGAAGTCGACAAGCAGGTCATCGTGCCGCTGTCCACGGCGATGGGGCGTTTGTTCGGCCAGCGGCACCTGAGCTCGCTCGCGGTGCAATGCGTGGCGGCCGATCGACTGCCCGAATGCCGCGAGACCGTCATGCGGACGTTGCGCTCCGCGCACCACGTCCGCGCGGGCAACCCGAACGACTTCGAGATCTTCTCGCAGGAGCAGATCAAAACGCAGTTCGCGGAAATATCCATCATCTTCGCGGTCGTCCTCTACAGCATCGCCGGGATATCGATGGTCGTCGGCGGCATCGGCATCATGAACATCATGATGGTCTCCGTGACGGAGCGCACCAGGGAGATCGGTGTCCGCATCGCGGTGGGCGCGCGGCGTTTCGACATCCTCCGCCAGTTCCTCACAGAGGCGAGCATCATCAGTCTGCTCGGGGGTGGTCTCGGTGTGCTCTGCGGTTGGGCGATCGCGAACCTGCTCGGGGAGGTCACCGTGGTGCTGGACGCGTACACACCACCGTCGGCGGTGATCGTCGCGCTCGTCATGGCGGTCGCCGTCGGGCTCGTCAGCGGCGTCTACCCCGCCGTCAAGGCCGCCCGCCTCGACCCCGTTCAGGCCCTACGGTTCGAGTAGCAGCGTCTCCAGGCGTGTGTCCAGCCCCCGGAGAACCGGGGGGCGATGTCGTTTCGTACCCCAACCCCCCCGACCACCTACGCTATGGTTTGTCGGATAACGCGCGTTCAAAGCGCTGGAAGTCGGCGAGATCGACGTCGCCGTCGAAGTCGAAGTCGTCCACTGCGCAGTCCGGACCGAGGGGTATTCCCGGGCCGGCGAGGCACGCGTTGAACGCGGCGTAGTCGGTCAGGTCGATGACACCGTCGCCGTCGGCGTCGCCGAGCCGCCCATCCGTGATGGTAAGAAATGGTTTGGTGGTTGGTTCGGCGTCCAGTGCGTCGATGAAGGCCTGATTCGCCGGGTTCGGCGCGTTCGGGTCGATCTGAAATCGAAACGCGACACTGTCGGATCCATCGACCAGCGCCTCGTTGACGACATCGCTGACATTGATATGGAAGACCGTCGGGTCCTGGAACGGGGCCACGGTGACATGGCCCTGCGCGACGGCGGGCCCGGCGAGGTAGTCGTCCGGTGATTCGACAAGGTCGGCCGGATACGCGAAGATCCATACGTCGACATCGGGGAATGGAAAAACCGGTGCGCCGCGGAGTGTGAACGTCAGCCGGGCGGTTAGGGGTGCATCCATCGCGATGGTCGTCAGGTCGTATTCCCAGACGACACGGTGCTCGAGTCCATTGCCGGGGTTGGATAGGGCGAGTGTGATGGTTCCCTCGTAGCCCGACTTGTTAAACGTCCAGTCCCAGGCGTCGGGCAGGCCGTCGAACGGTCCGAACACACCGCCATCGACGAGCGTGCCGTCGGCTACGGGGAACAGCGTTACGGTATCGGCCAGTCCGTGCGCAGACCAGACGGCGGCATAAGCCACCGCGACACATACGCACAGAGCGCTCAGACGAACATACGCCGACGCGCATGCGGCGCACGCGCTGCGCGGATCGCGACGCGACGCGGCGCGTCCTGATGCGATCCGGCGACCACGTTCGTGGGTGGTTGATGCTGCGCGATCCGAGCGGTCGTACGTTGCTTCCAGGCATGTGCTTCCGCGTAACCACGTGTTGCCGGTTCCGTCGCAGACACGCCCGCGACCCTGGAGAAGCCGCGTGCCGCGTGCGCCCAACGGCCGGGGCGAGGCGCCGTGAAGCACGCTCCGCGCAGTTGACGTTCCAGACACCATCGTTCGTGCCGATCCCGTGACGCCCTATGGCACGTGACACGCCGAGCAATCCACGAGGGGATTGTTCAGGCGGTCGTAGTTCTTGGGTGTGTGATTCTGCCCGTGGCACCTGAGATAGCAGAATCCCTTGTTCACGCCCATGTCCACCCAGAACGCCGTACTCGCATCGTGTCCGTCAATGAACTGGATATCATATCCGTTCTGGACGGAGTTTTCGAAGTTGATGAGCCCCGGCTCGCCGGGGTCGAAGCCCTGGTGCACGTCGTGACAGATAACGCACGGCGCACTTTCGCCGACGACGTGTTTCTGGTGTCGATTCCTGAACGCGTTCATGCCGAACACGGTCTGGGTGGCATCGTGGCAGATCCAACACACGGCGTAGTCGGATTCGGTATATCCGTTGTAATCAGAAATCACATACTTTTCGCGGAGCATCGAGGCGTGTGGTGACCCGTGGTCGTTGTGGCAGTGCCTGCACGTGTTGCCGCCGAGTGTGAGTGCGTGCGTGGTGCCGGCGAATCCGGACTTATCGAACCCGCTACCCGATGAGCCCGGCGGGAACGATACGCCGTCCGGAGGCGCACCGTCGTGGCACGCGAGGCAGAACTCGGGCCCACTCCCGGTCCACACGCCGCCGGTGTCGGGATCCACGAGGCGCGCGTCCGCGGTCGCGACGTGCGGATTGTGACAGTTGACGCACTCGACCTTGGAGCCGTCCGCCTGGTCGATCGCGCTGACGTTGTGGTGCGTTGCGAGGGCGAATTGCGTTTCGATGTCCGTACCGGCCGGTCCGTCGGGATCGTGACACGTGTAGCACATGCCCTCCTCCTCGCGGAGTGGGTCGCCGGCGACGGGCGGTTGCGACGCGTCCGGCGGTGCGAGCAGCTTGTGCTTCGCGGATCCGTGGCCGGTGCTGTGACAGCCGAACGTCTCACCGTCTCCGAAACATGTCATCGGCCCGGTCGCGTGGGATGCGGCGGTCCAGAGCGCCGGGTCCACCGGCGCGGGCATGATGCCGTCGGTGAACGGTGGCGTACCGGCGGCGCCGTCAGCGTCGTGACATGCAAGGCAAAACGCCTCGAGCTTGGTCGCCTCGGCCGGGTCGGTGGATGGATCGCCGGTGAGCACGACCACAGCGGCCGGGTCGTCGACGTTGCGCAGGCGCACGCTGCCCTGCTGGTGCTGGCTCATATCGTGACACACCGTGCAGTCGGCATCATCGAGCGCTGCGCCCTGCAGGTGATGGCTGGCCCACGCGAACTCGGGGACAACCGGACGGCGCGGCCCTTGCGCCACCTGATGGCAGTCCTGGCACGAGCCCGCGGTCGGTAGGAACCCGGATGCGTGCGGATGGCACGTCGTGCAGTTCGCGCCGTCGTTGTGCGGTGGTGCCGAGCCGTCGTAGCGGTGGTAGGCCGTGGTGGTGTGGCAGACCTGGCAGACGCCGTCGTTGGCGGCGGGATCACCGTCGTCGAAGCTGCCGGGACCCGTGAGCGCGGTGAACACGACCGGCATGTCCTGTCCGAGCGTCTCGTTGCGGATGACGTCTCGCACGAGCGCGAGGTTACCGTTATCCGGATCATGCATCTCATGGCACTGCGTGCACACGGGCTCCCATGACGTGCCGGTCGCATGGACGACGGGATGGTCGGCGCCGCTGTGGCAGGTGCCGCAGAACGGCACGAGTTCGGCCGGGTCGCCGGTGAGCGGCAGCGGCGTCTTGGGATTCGTCGGGTCGGCCCAGAGCCGGACGGTGCCCTGCTGGTGTTGTGTCATCTCATGGCATGTGACGCAGTCGGCGTCGGTCAGCGCGATGATCTGTCCCCGGGACATTTCCACGCC
>JBHHVO010000030.1:0-15275 GCA_046754365.1 Phycisphaerae bacterium
ACCCGGCGGACGTGTGCAACCGACACGAACGGAGCCGGCGTCGCTCACCGAGCCGCCGCAATACGGCTACGTCATCGACGGCGCCGGAGGCGACATCCACCGGGCGCTCGTGAGGCTTTTCGACCACGCGTGCAAGCCGCGCGTCGCGTCCAAGCCGTTCACGATCGGCGGCCGGCGGTTCGAGCGCGGCACGGTGCTGCTCAGGCGGCATGAGAATCCCGAAACCCTCGCGTCCGTCCTGCGCGATATCGTGACCGACATGGCCGTGGACATCCGCGGGGTCGACACCGCGCTGTCCCAGGACGGCCCGGATCTCGGCGGGCGCAGGTTCCACCTCCTGCAGCCGCCGCGTGTCGCGATCGCGTCACAGTGGCCGCTCGCCACGACGTCGTTCGGCTCGACATGGTTCCTGCTCGATGCGCGCCTCGGGCTCCGTACCTCCCCGGTCAACGTCCAACGCATCGGCTCGATCGACCTCCGCAAATACAACGTCCTCATCCTGCCGCACGCGTGGAACACCGGTTCGCTCGCCGCCGTCCTCGGCGACGCGGCGGTCCGGCGCATCAAGGCATGGGTCGAGTCAGGCGGTACACTCATCGCCATCGGCGGCGCTGCCGCATTCGCGGCCGGCAAGGATCGCGGCCTGTCGTCGGTGCGGCTCCGGCGGGACGTGCTCGACAAACTCGATGTCTACAACGACGCCCTCCGGCAGGAGCGTGCCGCACGCCGTGTCGTCATCCGCCCCGACGCGATCTGGGGCACGACGCCGCAAACCCGGGCACCGGCGCATGCGGACGCACGCCAAGCCGGCGACAAAGCCGGCGTCGACGCGGCGGTGAAAACCGGGACCAGTGTGGTCGGCGAAACCGGCGCCGATGCCGGCGTGAGCGGCGGCGCCGACACCGGTGCTAGCGCTTGGCGCGACGTCGGCGCCAAGCCCCGGCCCACCAACACCGCCGCCACGACACCGCCCGAGGTCGCGGATGCACACGCCGCCGGCAACGGCCGACCCAACAGCGGGTCCGGCAACAGCAACAAGGACGCCGATGCCCGCCGCCGCCGCGATGAATGGCAACGCATGTTCAGTCCCGACGGCACGATGCTCGCGGCCGAGCTTGACCCGGAGCACTGGCTCGCCTTCGGCGCCGGTGCGAAGCTCCCGGTGCTCGTGTCCGGCGGTTATGTCTATATGTCGAAGTACCCGGTCGCGACGCCGGTACGGCTGGTCGAGGCGCGGCGGCTCCGCCTGAGCGGCCTGCTCTGGCCGGAAGCCCGCAAGCGCCACGCGGATTCCGCCTACGCCACGGTCGAGCGCGTTGGTCGCGGACAGATCATTCTCTTCGCGTCCGATCCGTTCTTCCGCGGCTATTTCGAGGGTACGGGGCGCCTCCTGCTCAACGCCGTCCTGCTCGGGCCGGGCATGGGCACGTCGGCTGCCGTGCCGTGGTGATGCGGGTGAGCGACGTTCGTGGTCGGTCGCGCGATGCAGGCCCGTGTCGGACCACCCGGCAACGCGCCGTCGTGCGGTGCCGCAAGACCCGCACCGGCCTCGGAGTCGTCATGCGCATGGAGGGCCTTGTCATGAACGCAACCTTTACCTTGATCGACACGGCTTGGGGCACGTTCGGTTTTGTGACCAGCGGTGACGCCCTCTTGGCCACGTACCTGCCGGCCACGGAGCGCTACATACGGCGCGCCATCGCCGAGCGCTGGCCGCACGCCGTCGAAGACGCGCGGGCCCTACCCGTGTTTCGCCGAAACGTGAACGCCTACTTCCAAGGCAAGCCCACGTCGTTCGCCGTTCGCGTCGAGCTCAACGGCGACACGGTGTTCCGCCAGCGCGTCATCGAAGCGTGCCGGCGCATTCCATATGGCCGGACCGCCACTTATGCCGATCTCGCGCGGGCGGCGGGCCGACCCGGTGCGGCCCGCGCGGTAGGCAGCACGATGGCCGGCAACCGCTGCCCGATCGTCGTGCCGTGTCACCGCGTCGTCCGTGCCGATGGCGGCCTCGGTGGCTTCTCGTCCCCGGACGGAGTAAAACAGAAGCGTCGGCTGCTCGAACTCGAGGGCGTCAGCACCCCGACAAGTTGGGCCACGGCCGTCTGAACTTGGTGGATGTCCGCAAGCCAAGTGCTTGGTAGCGGGTGAAGTTTGGGTTGGGGTGAACCGAGCCGCAAGCGGAAGCGACCGGTTGTCTCGAGGCAAGCGCGAGTGCTCCGGCCCGCGCCCTCGCGGCTGCGGTGCGGAATGCCCACGAATCAGATGCGTGACAAGGCACCAGGTCGGGCCACGTCCACCCCCGGGTAAGCCCGGTGGATGCCCGCGACGGCGGGCCGAGCCAGTATGCGCCGGCCGAGCGCACCGGCTCGACATCGCATGGGCCGTCAACGCTCGCTGCGCCGCGCGGGCGAACGCCCCGTCGATGACATTGAGCCTCCCGAGCGGACCGACGCTCGTGTCCCTGGGACCGGAGAACATCGATGAACCAACTGTCTCGTAGGGATTTCCTCGGCGGCGGTGCTGCGGCCATCGGCGCCGGCGGTGTGTTGGCCGCCGCGGCAGCATCTGAGGTCGTAGCCGGCGCCGCGTCGTCCGCAGCACCGGCGTCGGCGCGCCGCGCGCGGTCAAAGCGAACCGGCGGAACGCGGTCCGACGCGCCCGTCATCATCGCCAGCGCGAACGGCCTCCGCGCCACGGACAAGGCCATGGCCATGGTGACAAGCGGCGCCGACACGCTCGACGCCGTGATCGCCGGCGTCAACATCATCGAGGAGGACCCCAACGACCATTCCGTCGGCTACGGCGGCCTCCCGAACGAGGACGGCGTCGTCGAACTCGATTCGTGCGTCATGCACGGTCCGACGCATCGCGCCGGCGCGGTCGCCGCCCTCCGCAACATCAAGACGCCGTCCCGCGTCGCCAGGCTCGTCATGCAACGCACGGACCACGTCCTGCTCGTCGGCGAGGGCGCGCTCCGGTTCGCCAGGGCACACGGCGTCGACGAGGTCGACCTCCTCACTGATGACGCCCGAAAGATCTGGCTTCGTTGGAAGGAAACGCACTCCGATCGCGATGATTGGATCCCCATCGAGCGCGCAACCGGCGACGGTGCCCAGGCCGACGCCACACGCGACGTGCCCTACACCTACGGCACGATCAACTGCTGCGCACGAAACGCCAACGGAGACCTCAGCGGCGTCACCACCACGAGCGGACTCAGCTACAAAATCCCCGGCCGCGTCGGCGACTCGCCGATCATCGGTGCGGGCCTGTACGTCGACAACGACGTCGGCGCCGCCGGCAGCACCGGCCGCGGCGAGGCCGTCATTCAGATCTGCGGCGCACACACCGTCGTCGAAGCCATGCGCCACGGCAAGAGCCCCACCGACGCATGCCTGTACGCGCTGCAACGCATCGCCGACAAAACGAGCGAGCGGCGCCTGCTCCGCGAAGACGGCCGACCCGGATTCGACGTCAAGTTCTACGCCGTGCACAAGGACGGCCGGTACGGCGCGGCCGCGATGTGGTCCGGCGCGAAGTATGCGGTGTTCGCCGACGGGCGCAACCGGCACGAGCCGTGTGCCCACCTGTTCGAGAGAACATGACCGTGCACGCGGCGCGGCCATCACATACCCGGGACACGCCCGGGGTCAGTGTTTCGGCGCTCACCCACCGCCACGAACGGCGAAGAAGACGACGATAGCGCCGAGCACAACCAGTCCGATGGTTTGCCAGGTCACGGTACGATCCCCATAGTGCGCGGTATCGGCGGCGGGCGCGACGCCCGCCAAACGCCGCGACGGCCGAAGCGTTGCCGGTCGCTGCGCCACAAACTCTATGGTCCAACGCATCGGCGTGCAAGTGCCCGCCGTTCCACATCGACGAGCCCGACCCGCGGCGCGTCATCCGCCCGGAACAACGCACCACACGCCACCGCGCGACCGGTGATATGCGGCCTGGACCTCGCATGCGGAGACAACGCGCGGGCAGAAAACGACAGGGGCGAACATGAGCGCCTCGACAACAACCGGAACTTCCGCGAAGCTCGCTCCCGGCGATCGGCTGGATTCAAGACAACAACACGGCACGGACGACAATGTGCATGCAGATGAAAAGCTCGAGGTACGCGACCACAAGCATCGGAGGTGACGTTTTGGCCACGGCGGCAACGCCGGCGTATCGGCGTGCCCTCGTCGCGGCGCTGACCCTCGCGTCCGCGGGGCCGACCATGGGCGCGGCGCCTACGCGGCATTTTGTGTTCCGTTATGACATAACCGTGCGAGACCTGCCGCCCACCGCCCGATCCGTGTCCGTCTGGATGCCGATCCCGCCGGAGACACCGGCCCAACGGATCCTCGCGATCGACGTACACGCGCCCATCGACGGCACGATCAGCACCGAACGCGTCTACGCCAACCGCATCTGGCACGCGCACGGCGCACCGCCGCGCAGTGGCGAACCGCTCCGCATCACACAGCGCGTCGAAGTCGTGCGCCGCGCGGTACGGGTCGATCCCGCCATCAACGCTATCCAGGCGCCCCCAGACAACCTCGACCTGTTCCTCCGACCAAACCGTCTCGTGCCCGCCGGAAAGCGATTCGAGCGCATCGCGCGAGCGCGCACCGGCGGCGAGCGCAGCGCCATCGCGATCGGACGGCGCCTGTATGACTACGTCCGCGCCGCCATGGCGTATGACAAAACCGGGACCGGTTGGGGACGCGGCGACGCCGTGTACGCGTGCGATGCGGGTAAGGGCAACTGCACCGACTTCCACAGCCTCTTCATCGCACTCGCGCGTGCCGTCAACATCCCGGCGCGGTTCCGGATCGGGTTCCCATTGCCCCCCGCCCGCGGCACCGGCACCGTCCCCGGCTACCACTGTTGGGCGGAGTTCTGGCTTCCGGAATACGGCTGGGTCCCGGTCGATATTTCCGAGGCGGACAAGCATCCCGACGCGACCGACTACTACTTCGGCGGACTCGATGAGAACCGTATCATGTATTCGCTCGGCCGAGACATCGTACTTCCGGAAGCCGAACACGCGAAGCGCGGCCCGAAAGCGCGCCAACCACTTAATTACTTCATCTATCCCTACGTCGAAGTCGACGGCCGCCCATGGAATGCAGTGACACGACGCGTGACATACGAGGATCTCCCCTGACGTGCCCTGACAACTGCGGAGTATTCCCTACATGGACCTCTAATCCTGCCACGCAACACGCGGCCCCAGCATGACGCCGGCGTCTGGATCCGGTGCGTCGCATCGCGCGACCCGCGGATTCGGAGCGCGGCATCAACACTCACCTGCGACGCACCGCGACGAACGAGCCGCCACGCCGGGAAACCCCGCCTCCGAACCCCGCGACGGCGGCTGACACGCGGCATTTCGTGCTCGCCCGCGGGCCAACGCACACACCGCCCTGGCCGACCAGGACGCCGGGTGGATTCGCTCCGCCGGCCACATGGTCGCGCTTCCTGCATCATCGCCCGGGTCGCGATATCGGGCGTTGGGTCGCCGGTCGGACGCCATGGTCCGCCGAATCGGCGGTTCTTATGGGACGTTGCGGGAATCCGCCTGGTGACATCCGTTGTGGAATCCAGGCGCACGGGCATTCTGTCGATGGGATTACCAGCGCAGCGCAGCGTCGTCACAAGGTCGTTTCGGGGCATGCCCCGCGGAGCCCGCCAGGCCGCGCCGCACGCCCGGCTTCCGCGCCGTAGTGGTCGGGGACCTTGCGGAACCGGCACGGAAGCGGATGTGCCATATCGCGGGATGCGCGCAGCCACCGGTTGCGCTACGGGCCGCGAAGCACATCTACGGACCACGTTGCGCTGTACGGCTACTGCGACCCCGGGCGATTTGCTATCGGCTCGGGTCGGCGAGGCAAGGTGTGGCCACTTCGGGCGTCGCTTGGCCGGAGGCTCGAATCACGCGATACCAGACGAAAACAGAGGATGAAATCCAGCTCGACACACGCGGCCGACCCTCGCGCCATGCGCAACCATCCGAAATGGTATCGGCTCTACTTCGTACTCGCCGCGTTCGATGTCCTCACCGTCTGCGTGAGCCTGTCCATGAATCACCGGCTCATGGACATGTACGAGACCTCGGTCGAGGCCAACCGGGTGTGGGCCGATCGGTTGGCCTCATACGCCCACCTCAATGCCATCGCCGCTGAAGCCAACGCACCGGGCAATGACGTCTTTGAGTCGCGAGACGCGGACGAAGCCTCGGCTCGCCTCGACGCCAAGCTCGCTGACTTCGCGGCCGCACTCGACGCTGCGCGAAAGGAACTGCGGGATTCGCTCACACCCGAACGGGCGGCCGCGCTCCTGCCCTATCTCGACGACGCGGCGGCCGCGATGCGCATACATGTCGCCGAAGCGCGAAGTATCTTTGCGCACGTCCGCTCGCACGACATGACCAGCGCCGGGGAAAAAATGGCCGTGATGGATCGCGCGTTTTACGGTGTCACCGCATCGTTGGTGTCCCTCGGCCGGGATGTCCAGAGCCTCCACCAGGACGAGCTCGAGGAACAAGCGACGGCCGCCACAGCCATGCGACGAACCGAGCATCTCCTTGCCGCCCTCGTTGTCATCATGGTGTCACTCGCCGTGCTATACGGTCACAAGCTGGCCAGGCGCGCGAAGGTCACCGACCGACGACTGAGGGACCTCGCGCGGGATGCCAGGGAGCACGCGGCGCGGGCGGATCGACACAATGAAGCCCTTGCCAACGCGTTGACGCATGTCGAGATGCAAAGGCATGCCATGGACGAACATACCATCGTCGCCATCACCGACCCGTCCGGCGAGATCATCTACGCCAACGACAAGTTCTGCGACATCAGCAAGTATGCACGCGATGAGCTCATTGGACAGAGCCACCGTATCGTCAATTCCGGCCATCATCCACGCGCCTTTTTTGCGGACCTCTGGGGGACCATCAAACGCGGTGATGTGTGGCATGGCGAAATCTGTAATCGTGCCAAGGACGGGGCATTGTATTGGGTGGATTCCACCATCGTTCCGTTCAAAGACGACACAGGTCGGATCACACAATACGTCGCCATCCGAACCGACATCACCGCCCGCAAGGAAAGCGAGGACGAACTCCGCCGCGCGAAAGCGGCGGCCGAGGCGGCCGACCTCGCAAAAAGCGAGTTCCTCGCCAACATGAGCCACGAAATCCGAACGCCCATGACCGCGATACTCGGGTTCGCAGAGAACATCGCGGGAAACGTTACCGATCCCGCGAATGTCGCCGCCATAGCGACCGTCAGGCGGAACGGGGAGTACTTGCTCCACATCATCAACGACAGCCTCGACCTCTCCAAGATCGAGGCGGGTAAGACGGCCGTCGAGCAGATCCCATGCAAACCCTGTGAGATCATCGCCGAGGTCGCTTCGCTCGTGCGCGTCCGGGCCGACGCGAAAGGACTCGCGTTCAACATCGAGTACATCGGGGCGATCCCGGCGACCATTCTCAGCGACCCGATCCGCCTGCGGCAGATTCTCATCAACCTCATCGGTAACGCCATCAAGTTCACCGAGAACGGCGCGGTAAGGTTGATCGTCCGCCTCGTCCGCGATCTCGACGGCGACCAGGGACATGGACCCGAGCAACCGTACCTGCAGTTCGATATACTCGACACCGGAATTGGCATGAGCGACGAACAGGCGGCCATCCTGTTCCGGCCGTTCACCCAGGCGGACACATCCACAACCCGCACGTTCGGCGGCACCGGTCTCGGACTCACCATCAGCAAGCGGTTCGCCGAACTCCTCGGCGGTGGTATCACCATGGTCAAATCCGAGCTCGGTGTCGGTACGCGCTTCCGAGCGATCGTCGCCACCGGGCCGCTCGACGGTGTCGCGATGATCGAAGACCCCATGTCCGCCACGAGAGTCGCGGATAGCGGCATCGCCGTCGCCAAGGGCTCCCGCACGGACCTGTGTGGATGCCGCATCCTCCTGGCCGAGGACGGCCCGGACAATCAACGGCTCATCTCCTTCGTCTTGGAGAAGGCCGGCGCGCATGTCACCGTCGAGGCAAACGGAAAACGCGCGCTCGATGCGGCGCTCGCGGCGCGCGACGACGGCAAGCCATTCCATGTCATTCTCATGGACATGCAGATGCCCGTCATGGATGGTTACAGCGCAACACGCCAGCTTCGCGACAGAAACTACACCGCGCCGATCATTGCCCTCACCGCCCACGCGATGGGCGGAGACCGCGACAAGTGCCTCAAGGCCGGATGCGACGATTACGCGACGAAACCCATCCACCGCGAGCGACTCATTAAGGTCATACACCACCACTGGGCATGTGCCGAAGCTACCTCCGTCGCGGTTGTATAGACCGCGTCGGTCCGGCATGGACCCTGCGTTCTCTCCCCGACAACAGCCCCACCGGCGCCCGCGACCCGGCCGCGGCGCGCCGCGACACAACCCTTGCGGTCGTTGTCCTCCAATCCACCTCGGCGGCGTTCGCTCGTTTCGCGGGGGTAGTGCGCATGAAAGTGTAATCGACTACAACGGTGGAACTTCCGCCCCGCCATGTGCCCTTCGGGTTTTGACGCGTGGTACGGGTCGCGTGCCGGTCGTGCTCCGGCCCGGGCGCCTACCTGCCGGGGTTCATGCCGCGCGCACGCTGACCACGCCGGTCACGGAGCGCGTATCGGCTCCGTGGCGACGACGCCCGCGCCCCGACGGATCGTGTACACGGCGCCGGCGGCGAGGTTGCGGTGTTGCTCTGTGCTACCGTCGGGCCATCGGATTTCCAGCCGCGTGACCGCGGCGGCCGACCCGAGCCCGAGCGTCGCGACCAACTCCGACTGGCTCAGGTACGAGCCACCGGTCCGGATGAACCGCGTGCACGTGACGTCGCCGATGGTCGCGGTGACGCGGGCCCCGATCCCATCGCGGTTCATCCCCGCGTCGCGGAGCCGCACACGCACGACGTGACGCCTCGGAACCAGATCGTTGCGCAGTAGCATCGGCCCGCCCCCGTTCGTTGTGAGCAGGACATCGAGGTCGCCGTCGCCGTCGATGTCCGCGACCGCGGCCGACCGCCCGACGATCTCGCGTTGGAACGGCGCGCCCGCGTCGGCGCTCACGTCGACAAACCGCCCCCCGCGGTCGTTCAGGAACACCTGAGCCCGCTGCGCGAACGTCCAACCCTCGCGCACGCGCGCGATGTCCGGCTCGATGTGGCCGTTCGCCTGGATGAGGTCCTCATACCCGTCCAGGTCGAGGTCCGCGAAGCACACCCCGAACGTCAGCGGCACTTGCGTCGGTTTCGACAGGCCCGCCGCGCCGGCCCTGTCAACGAACACACCGGCCGCGACCTGCGTATAGAGCGAGAGCGATTCGCCGCTGAAGTTCCCGATCGCGATGGATCGCATCCCCGAGTTATTCACGTCCGCAACGCTCACACCCATCCCCGCGCGGGCGAGTCCGTCCTCGTCGTACGCGACCCCGGCGCTCAGCGCGCGATCCGCGAACGTCCCGTCTTGCCCGTTGATGTAAAGGAAGTTCGGCTGCGTGTCGTTCGTCACCACGATGTCCGGCCAACCGTCGCCGTTGAAGTCGTCCGTCACGACCGACATGCTCTTGCCGTCCGGGTTGAACACCCCCGCCTGCTTCGTGACATCGGTGAACGTGTCGTCGCCGTCGTTGCGAAACAGCACACACGTCGTCCCGGGATACACCTCCGGCGTGGCGTACGACTTCGTCCGCCCGTCGCGCGTATAGAAAACATCGGTCTCGGGCGTCCACCGGACGTAGTTCGCGACGAAAAGGTCGAGGTCGCCGTCGCGGTCATAGTCGAGCCACGCCGCGCCGGTGGACCACTGCCACCCCGGCGCGTCGCCGGCGCCCGCGCCGAACCCGACGCCGGCGCGCTCCGTGACGTCAACGTACCTCCCGCCGTCGTTGCGGAGCAGGTGGTTCTGTCCGACCGCGGTGATGTACACGTCGTGATCGCCGTCGCCGTCGTAGTCCGCGATCGCCGCGCCCATCCCATAGCACCTGAGTGCGTCAAGGCCCGCGACGCGCGTCACATCTTCGAACCTGCCGTCGCCGAGGTTTCGAAACAGCGCGCTGACGGGGGGATCGCGCCCGTCCGCGTGCCCGGGCCAGTACGTCCCGTTCACGAGCAGGATGTCCGGCAGACCGTCACCGTCATAGTCCAAGAACGCGCCGCCCCCGCCGATGGTTTCCGGCATCCACTTCTTACCGAACGCACCGGTCACGTGTTGGAACGCGATCCCGGCCGCGGCCGTGATGTCCGTGAAGTGCAACGGATGCATCGCCGGCGCCGCCGGCGCCGTGACCACCGCGGGTATGTAGTCGTCCGCCTGAACGACATCGTGCGGCGGCTCACGCTTGCAGCCGGTCCACGTGAGCATGCCGCCGACGACGAGCAGCGTCGCAAACAACACGCGATCCCCGGAGGCGGGCCGACCCGACCGAGTCTCTAGCGATACTGTCATCAACGATGCCTTCCCCGACCGCGTGTCTCGACCGCCGCCATCGCGAACCATGCCGCCGGCGATGATCGTGTAACGAATGATGCCGTCTCCATGCGCACCGTTTCCCGGCATGGTGCCGAAAAACGCGTGTTGTGGAAAACCCTCCCATAGCGCCGCGCCCGGTAAGGAAGCGGTCCGCCATCGCTACCGAAAACCGCGCTCTGTTCGCGCGGCTCCGTCCCCTACGGTCGCGGCGCCACGCGTCACGGCCCCGCTCAGACACCCGCCAACGATACCGGTTCTCACGCCGCCACATCGGGCGATTGCGTACCGCGCATCCCGGGCTGCGGCTCAATCGTGCTCGGACGCCGCCAGGGGGTCGCGTGGGGCCGCATGGCCCGGCACGGCCGCGCGTAGCTCATCGTCCCGTGCCGACGCAGAAATCGTCCCGGCGTTCGCCGCGTCGCCCGTCAGGTCATGCACGTGGACCGCGTGAGACTCGCGGTTGTCGAACGGATGCGCGAGTCGGTACGCCTCCGTGACCTGCTGCGCCGACTCGTCGACCTTGTAGAGAACGTACGCCTGCTCCGCCGCGTCGGCGGCGGCGTGCCGCCCCAGCGCGCGAAGCGCAAGCATGCGATGGTAGTGCGCGCTCCGGTCTTCCGGGTCGATCCGCAAAACCTCATCCAGCGCGTCGAGCGCGGCTTGAAACGCACCGTCCAGGTAGTACGTCCTGCCGAGATTCCGCCACGCCGCGCGGTCCTCCGGGAATCGCTCAAGCACGCGGCGGTACGCGCCGGCCGCCGCAACGTACTGCCCATCCTCCTGCAACACCACGCCCCAGAACCACGCCGTCTGGGGGTCGTTCGACGCCAGCGCCTCACACTGCCTCAAGTGGTCATACGCGGCCGACAGATCCCCGTCCCGTATCGCAATCCGAACGAGATTCCGATACCCGTCCACCCGGTCCGGCGCGAGCCGGACCACTTCGCGAAACGCCCGTTCCGCGCCGCGCGTATCCCCCTGCAGCAGCAGCCCGATCCCGTAGTCGTTGTAGCGAATCCACGTGAACGGGGTCATCGCTCGCCCCGGCGGCACCGGCCGCGCGACGCTCGCCGCCCCGACACGGTCCGCTCGCTCCGCACCGCCCCGGCGAGCCGAACCAGCCCCGTCGGTCCCACCGGCAACGCCAGCGGGCCGAGCGGACACCTGCACGCCTCCGGCGGACGCCTCGACCCGCAAGCGCACGTCGGCGGCGCAGATCTCGGTCACGGGAAGATCCGGACACTGCTCGAACCGCGCAAACCCGGCCGGGTTCGCGCCGTGAGCGAACTCCGTGTACGCCCGATCAAACTTCCGCCAGAGCAGCCGCGCGCGGAGCTGGATCCCGCGCCCCGGCATCGGCGGGACCGTCACGCGGTAGTGGACGGTCTGCGCAGTCCCGGGGCCGATCACGCTCGTATACACCGCCGTGTAGATATCCTGGGCGTTCCGCTGATGGATCGCGTGGCCGTCCCGATCCACCAGGACGGCTCGGAAGAAATGTGCGGCCGGGTCGACATACCCGTCGTCCCGCACGAAACCGCTCTGGGCCACCACGTTGCCGGCGTCGTCGAGCATCGTGAACTCGATCCACCCCTCGTTGGAATCGTTCGTACCGCCGGGGAACGTGTGACCGACCCCGAGGTTCCGCACGACCACATCGATTTCCACGGTCTCGCCCGGCGTAACGGCCGGTTGTGTGTGATCCAACGCATAAACGGTTTCCCTGCGATCACCCCGGTAGCGCGTGAGCGCGAACACATCAATCCTCAGCTTGCGATCGCGCAGGAACCGCTCGATCCGTTCGATCGTGTCGTGATCCCCGCGGACAAACGGCAGCGCCGTGTTCACCGCGAGGAACCGGTGCGACCGGACCCTGCCGTCCCGCGCGGAAACGTCGCCGAGCGGCGCCGCCTCGTACGGCATGTGGCAGTCCTGGCACACGCGCTTCTCCGGCGGAAGGTAAAACGTCCGCGACGCATTGTGCGCGACACCGCTGTCGTGCCAGTTGTCGTATTCGTCCTGACCGCGCAGCCAGCGGTAGTCGTTCACGGGCTCCTGAAGGCTCACCTTGTGGCACGCCGCGCAGAACGCGCCCGTCCGGAAAAACGGCTTGAGCATCCGGCGCTTGTGCGTCTCGGGTTTCGCCTTGACCGCCGCGTCGTGCAGCATCGCCCGTAGCGTGCCCGCCGCCGCGTCCGGGAACAGGTACGGGTCTTCCTGCGCGTCGGCGATGTTGTAGTTCCCGTTCCCCGTCTGGTTGTGGATCTTGTCGATCGCGTGACACGCCAGACACGTAAGCCCCGCCTGCGCCTGCGGGGCACGCCGGTCGATCGGATCGGTCATCGTCCCCGCAAGCATGATCGCCGGGTCGTGGCATCCACCGCACCACTTGCTCTTGATCGATCCGACGCGATCGGCCCATTGCGGAAACGCGGAGATGTGCGCCGCGACCCCCTTCGTAACCGCGTCCGCACGCTCGCGCAGACCGTTCACCGTGGCCTCGTAGAACGGGTTGTTGAACGACGCGAACCGATGCGCGGACGCCGCCCACTGTTCCACCGTGTCGGGATGGCACCTCGCGCATGTGTCCGCCCCGATGCGCTCGTTCACCGCGAAGCCATACGTATCCAGGTCCGCGTCCAGGCGGTCCCGCGCCGATTCGTCCCCGCGCGTGATGATCCGCCGGGGGAGGTAGCCTCCCGTCGCGGTCGTCGCCGCGCTCGGAAAAAACGGGCTCTCCGGTGGCACGAAACTCGCCGGGACATACGACGCATCCGTGTAGTCGGCCACGCGGCGATCGCCCGATCCCGGGCCCACCGCCCGCGCGCCACGCACGCCCGTCATGCGATCACGCCTGAGCCCGGTCGCGCGGCGATCCAGCCCGTGCCCGACGATCATCGCCACAACGAGTATCGCCGTGACCGCGCCGAACCGCGCATAGCTACCTCCGCGCGGACGCACGACCGAAACCACACGGTGCACGACATACAGCACCGGCGCAGCGCCCGCCGCGATGACGTGTGTCCACCAGACCCACGCGTGCTCCCGGCTGGCGGCCGCGTAGACGATGAACGGCCCCGTCGCGCCGAGCGCCAGCCCGGTCACCACGAACGCAACCCCGCTCACCACCGTTCGCCGCCTGTGCCGTCGCCAGACACGCGGCAAGTGCCACGCACCGAACACGATGAGCAGCACCACGACCACCGCGCCAAGACCCGTGTGCGACAGCACCATCACCTGGAACAGGCGCGGTACGTCGTAGTCACCCTCCGCGAAGAACGCACCCACCGGACCGCGAATGCCGTCCGCGACCCGGTTCACCATGAGGTAAAGCGTGTTCGCGACCGTCACCGCCGTAAGCGCGAGCGCCACGGTAAGCCAGGCGCGCTGCGGCCCCGTCAAAAGGCTCCTGCGCGACGGGTCAAGACCTTGGTTCGTCGTCGGTGTCATCGTGCCGTCAATCACGCGTCGGAAGCGAGCTAGACGAAACGGACCCATCGCCCGCGCCGCCCGGAGCGGAGCATGTGTTCCCGACCCGCCGACCGCCTCTTCGCTGCACACCCAAGATATCGGTTTCCGCCTGGCCATACAAGACCGCAACTACCTCGACCCCGCATCAGTGACCTCGCTCCCTCCCGCCGGCGACCCTGCCCCTCCCCGTCGGCAACCTCGCCGCGCTCGTCGGCGACCTCGACCCCACGCCCCCGACCTCGACGCCGCGCCGCCGACCGCGACACGACCACGACACCGCACAACGCTTCCAGCGTCCTCCCCCCAATCAGAGCCCCAAGCCTGAGCGCGGGGTTTCCGCCGCCGCCGCCGTCCCCGCGCGCCGCCCCCAATCCGAACCCCAACCGTAACCCCGGGCTACCACCGACACCCGCGTCACACCAGAGAACCCGTATCCCGGGCCCCCGGCTCCGATCGCGTTGTCCATTTCATGTAGCCGCCCCTTCCCCTGCCCAGACCGGTGCACCGCCGGAGGTGTCACGTTCCCACTGATACCTCGACGGGTCCGCGTCAAGTCAACGGGCGCGCGTCAACCCACCGGTGTCGCAACCCACCGGTGTCGAAGTCCGACGAGCATGTGCACACATGATCAGAGCCCCAAGGCGTAAGCGCGCGGTCCTCGCCCGCCCGACGACGCCACGAGTTGCTCGCACCCTACGCCCAGCTTCGCGAACCCACCCACAAACCCGCCGCAGACCCCGCCGACACGCGGCCGCCACATGCGTTTTGACGCGGCGCCCCGATGCCCATAAACTCCCCAGCTTGTCCTTCGCCTCACGAGGAGACTACCTTGCCAACCAACACGCACCCCCTTCCAGTCAGCCAACCGCGCTTCGGCCGTCCCGAGCGAACCGAAATCCGAGCGAACTTTGCCCGCGACGTGCTCGCCGACATGACGGCCGCCTACCTCGCCGACGACCGCCCCTGGGTCGTCGGCTTCTCCGGTGGCAAAGACTCCACAGCGTTGGTGCAACTGCTCTACTACATGCTCGCGCGCCTGCGCGCTGCGACCGAGTCGGACCACCATCCCACCGCCCAGACCGCACACAACCACCGTCCCACCGACCAAACCGCGCAGCACAACCGTCCCACCGGTCAAATCGCGCAGCACCACCGTCCCACCGACCAAACACCGTGGGACCGGCGTCCCGCCGGTCAAACCGCGCGTCCCACCGGCCAACCCCCCCTCAAACGCAAACCCGTCTACGTCCTCGCCTCCGACACCCGCGTCGAGGCCCCCTA